>CACJLZ010000003.1 GCA_902594395.1 uncultured Pelagibacteraceae bacterium | reverse complement strand
TCGTTTAGATATTGCTTATTTTTCGGGTTTTTATTGACTTGAAGTTTTTTAATTACGGTAGGTTGAATAATATTTAATACCTCAGAGTATATACTTCTAGCTATAATTGGAGATCTAAATTGTTTTCTAATAGCAGCAATTTCTTTAGGTGTAATTTTCTTATTCAATTTTTTAATAACATCAAATTGAAATCTAAGTTTCTTTCCAACTCTCTTTAAACTATCATCAGCTAAATATTCTTCATATATTTTTGATATTTCTGGATCAGCTTTTGCAATGACCATGTCTAGCGTATCAAGCATAGAATTAAAAAATGGCCAATTTTTTTCCATATCCAATAAGGTTCTTCTAAATTTATTGATGTAAGAGTATCTTAGAGCTTCAGCACTCCCAAGCCATGCTGGAAGCATAAGTCTAATTTGTGTCCATGCAAAAACCCAAGGTATTGCTCTTAAACTTTTTATATTATCAATATTTTTTCTTTTTGATGGTCTCGAGCCTATTGAAAGTTTTCCAAGCGCCTTGTGAGGAGTGACTGTTTCAAAGTATTTAATAAATTCTGAACTTTGATTTATATTTTTTCTATAAGAGCTTTTAGATATGTCTGACATTTTTTCGATAAGATTTCTCCAATTATTTTTTGGGGATGGTGGTGGATTTAGAGTAGCTTCAGTTACAGCACCTATATAACTACACAAATTATAATTAGCTAAGGGCTCATAGCCATATTTTTGCTGAATAACTTCACCTTGATCAGTAATTCTAATTTTACCGTTAACAGAGTTGGGAGGCAAAGATCTGAGAGTTGCTTGTATTGGACCACCACCTCTTCCTGCAGATCCACCTCGGCCATGAAAAAAAATTACATCTATTTTAAATTTCTTTGCCAAGCTGACTATTTCCTCTTGGGCCTTATACTGATGCCAGCTAGCACATATTTTTCCAGCATCCTTACTAGAGTCTGAATACCCAATCATCACCTCTTGTTTATTGTTAATTAATTTTCTGTACCATCTTTGTGAAAATAAAGTCTGCATTATTGATCTTGAATTAATAAGATCATCCAAAGTTTCAAATAAAGGAACCACTCTTAATTTATCTTTAATTTTTGCTTCCTTTTGCAAAAATATTACAGATAATATGTCAGAAGCTGAGGTTGTCATTGATATAACATAGGCTCCTAAACTTTCACTTGGCTCATTAGCTAGAATTTTAAAAGTAGACCAAACCTCTTTATTTTCTTTATTTGTTATTTGTAAATTATTTATTTGATTTTTTTTTGCAAGTGTATGTTTTTTTAGGAATTCTATCTTTTTATCTTCACTAAATTTTAAATAATCTTTATTATATTTTCTTTTTACAAATTCGTTTATCAATTGAGTGTGCCTAGAAGACTCTTGTCTGATATCTAATCTTGCTAAATTGATACCAAAACATTTGGCTCTTCTCATCAAATCTAACAATTCACCACTAGCTATATTTTCATTTTGGTTTTGCTCAAGTGACTCTCTTACTACTCTTAAAGGTTTTAATATTTCTTCACGAGAACTTATTAATTCTTTATGATTTAAAGGTTTTTTATTGACCAAATGTTGTTCGATAGATCTGTGAGTTAATCGAATTTTATCTCTTAAAGGTCTTAAAAAAACCCTATAAGGTTCAAATGATTTTCCAACTTTTTTTTGGATTTTTTTTGAGCATTTTTTCATAGAATAAGACCTTATTATTTTTGTAAGAGCTTTCTCATATAGTTTTGCAGCTTCCCATCTAGATAATAGAATTACTTTTCTTGTAACATCAGCAGTAACATTTGGATTACCATCTCGATCACCTCCCATCCATGAACCAAATACTATTGGGTTAAAATTTTTTGGTAAATTTTTACCCATATTTTTTACAAATATAGAGTTTAATTTTCTGTAAACTTTTGGAACTGTATCCCACAAACTATCTTCAATTATAGCGAGTCCCCACCTAGCTTCATCAAAGGGTGATGGTCTTACTCTTTTTAAATCATCCGTATTCCAAATAATCGTCAATTCATCAAAAAGTTCTTTATCGAGTGTTTTCAATTTTGACGGAAAATTTTTTAATAATTCTCTCTGCTCAAGTATTTCAATGATCCTATGATGCTTTTGAATTAAAGTTCTTCTTTTTACTTCAGTAGGATGAGCAGTTAAAACTATACCAATATTTAAGTTCTTAGCTAAATTATAAATTGTATTTTTTGAAATATCTTTTTTCCTAAATAAATCTTCGAAAATTTCTTCAATAAATAAATTTTGTTTATTTGGTTTTTTTTTATTATTTTCGTGTTGATTCAAGCTTCTGGAAGCATCAACTAATTCTGCTAAATTTATAAAATTCATAAAATGTGAAAATGCTCTTGTTAATTTAAAAGTATTTTGTGGATTAATTTTTTTTATGGCGGCAATAACTTTACTATTCAATTTTTTTTGATTAGGATTTTTTTTATTTACTTTTGATAATTTTCTAACATTTTCTACTAAATCCAAAAACTTTGAACCCTCCTGAGTAGCTATTACTTTTCCAAGTGTATCTCCTAAGTATTTTACATCTTCTCTTAGAAGTTTTGTTGGAATTCTCTCATAATATAGATCTTTTTTTTTCATTTTATTTTTTCAATATCTTTTATTTGACTTAAAGAGTTTTTGAATTCCTCCATATTTTCTCTCAGTGCTAAATTTGAAACTGAGTAGACAGCTATTAACAATAAAATTAATGGTATTGAAGTGATTATGGAAGCATTACTTTTTATCAGTAAAATATATATAATAATGAAGAACGCTGATCGAATAAGAAAAGTTTTTTTAAAAACACTTATAATTGCTAGTGAATGTTTAATTAAATTTATAAAACTCATTTTAGATGGCCCATAATATCTTACTCCTCTTACTGAGGGAATTGGTGTTAAATTATCATGAACTTTTTTTAATGAGCCAGAAAAACTATTCCAAGTAGCTTTCTCATTAACTAATTTCTCAACAGTTGATTTTGGAAGACAAGTATAGTTACCAAACTTTATTGACTTACCAGTAAAGCTTAATGTTATTATTTTATGAAGCTGATAGCAAATTTTAAATATTGTATTTTCAGATCTTCTAACTCTTTCTCCCACAAATGTTTTACCTTTAAAGTTTTTTGCTTGATCTAAAAAATCTTTTATTTCTTCTGGTCTATCCTCTCCATCCCCATCCATTGGAATAACATAATCAAAATCCTCTTTTTCAAAAGTATATTTTAATCCTGAGGCAATAGATCTTGCATGTCCCTGGTTTTTTTTCATATTTAGAATCTTAATTGAGTCTATATTATCTAAATTTTTTTCATGATCTAAAAGGTCATGATTAGAGGCGTCGTTGATAATAATTACTGAAACTTTAAATTCATTATTTAATTCTAAATTGTTTATTTCATCTAATAATTTAAAAGCAGATTTCCAATCATTATAGACAGGGATTAATATTTTAATTTTCATAAAATAATTTACTTTAATATCTACCCATACATATTTCATCAACACAGATAAATTGGGATGAGCTTTTTATTATTTTGTCATTTGTAAATCCCTCCCATACCGGCCTAGATTTCAGATGATATGAAAGATTTCCTGCCTTCCATTCATCTCCGGTAACAAATTGTATCTCTTTATCAAAGTCTTGATTCCATATGGCTTGGGTTTTTAGAGCGATTTCCTTACCAGGATAGTCAGTTCTCTTTTCAGTTTGATTAATTGACTCATATAAATAGATACTCGGTGATAAGAAGAATAAAAATAAAAAACCATATAAGAATGAACTAATTTTTTTTAAATTGATTTGAGATTTTAATACATAAATAACCAGTACTCCAAAAAATAAATAAAAAGGTGTCATCCACATTGTTCTGATTTTCGAGCCTGTGATTATAGAGGTAAGAAGCATCAAAAAAATAGGTAAAATATTAATTGTAATTAAAAAAAGTAATTTTTTATCCTGTAAATTAAATTTTAATTTAATTTTTTTAATTAACAACCAAACTAAGAAAAAAAATGGAATAAGTATTCCTATCTGTTTGATCAGAAATATTAATGGATATTTTATATGATTTAAAATATTTGCATTTTCTAAACCTGTTCTTTGTATGCCATATAAAATTGTTATGAAGTTATTTTGAAAAAGCCAAATTAAATGTGGAATTAATAGAACTATAAATACCTCTAAAGTAATCAAATATTTAAAATCAAATTTTTTTGTTTTTTTAAAAAATATCAAATAGACAAATAATAAATCAATTGAAACTAACAAATATACAAAAAGATATTTTGACAAAAAGCCTAGAGCCCCAAACAACCCAACTAAAAAACAGTCTATGAATTTAATCTCTTTCGCGGAATAAATCTTCCAAGAAAAATAAACTACCAGTGCCCAAAATGGGAGTTGGCAGACATTCACATTGAATTCTGGGGTCGTATAGTTATAAAAATAAATTGAAACTAATAAAAATACAGATAATAAGCTTAACTTAGTATTTTCTAAAATTTCATGAGCAAATTTGAAAACATAATAAAAAGCAATCAAAACAAATATCTGGCTTAGTAGATAGTAAGCCCAATCTTGTGCACCAAAAATTTGAAAAAATATCTCAGAAAAAAAAGCACTCATTGGCGGATGTTTATTAAATCCCCAATCTAAATTACTACCCCATGCTAGTGCTTCTATCGTATCTAAAGGTAAATTATTATTTGTTAATGATGGAACCAATGTCCAAATTATTAAATGAGAAAAGAGGAAAATAAAAAAAATATTATTTATATTTCTATTTAAAACATTCATAAGTAAATAATTACAATAATTAAGGTTACTTGACACCCTAATTTTGCTGAATATACTCGCCCGGATCCAAATTTAAATAATGCCTAAAACAAGCAAAGTAAAAAAAAAGACTTCCAAAACTAAAAGTAAAACTAAGACTAAACCTAAATCAAAAGTTATTAGCAAGCCAAAAGCGATAGTTAAAGGTCCTATTAAAATTTCAAAGAATTACATTCCAAAAGATAATGAAAAATATATGTGTGAAAAACATAAAGTTTTTTTTAGAATGAAACTTCAGGAATGGAGAAAAGAGTTGGTTAAAGCAAATAATGAGGCTCTTTATAATGGTAGTATGGATGATAATAGTATTTCAGCAGATATTGTTGATCAGGCTAGTTCATACACTGATAAAAACGTAGAGATGAAAGCAATCAATAGACAAATAAAATTGATATCAGAAATCGATAAAGCTTTAACAAGAATTAAAGATGACACTTATGGTTATTGTCTTGATACTGCAGAACCTATAGGGCTAAAAAGACTTATGGCAAGACCAGTTGCAAAGTATACTATTACTGCTCAAGAAAAACACGAAAAGGATGAAAAGGTTCACGCAGATGACTAAAAAAAAGAAAAAAACCAAAAAAGTTCATAATCCTGTAACTTATTATTTTACTAAAAAGTATATATATTATTACTATGGTTTGTTTTGGATAATTTTGTTATTTATAGTATTTACTTAATGGATACTAAAATAATTTTGATAATTATCATTGTCCTAGCCATAGAAATATCGGGTCATGGTATTTTTGCTTCTTTGTTTAGATTGCTTAACTCAATGAACTAATAAGGTTTGGGTGGAGCTTCATTATTATCCATAAATGCAAATCCTTTTTTTACACCATCTCTCTTAGAAATTTCCTCATACCATCTAGAAAGATTTTTATAATTTTTAAGACCAATATCATGCCATTCATGTCTTGCTATCCAAGGAAACGTGCCAATATCTGCAATTGTATAGTTGTTTCCTGATAAATATTTTGATTTAGATAATCTCTCATCTAACTCTTTATATATTCGTTTAGAAATTTTAAAATATCTGTCTTCTCCAAATTTACTTTTTCCAGGATTATAATGATGGAATTGATGGTGTTGACCTAACATTGGACCAACATAACCCATTTGTGCCATCAGCCATTGATTAATTTCCAATCTTTCATCTTGATTATAAAATTTTCCACTTAATTCAGCTAAATAAATTAAAATAGCTCCTGACTCAAAGACAGTTTTTTTGTTTTTATGATCAATAATTACTGGAATTTTACTTAATGGACTTATCTTTTTAAATTCATCTTTAAATTGTTCGCCGTTATTAATATCAACTTTGATTACTTTGTAGTCAAATCCAATTTCCTCGAGCATAATACTAATTTTTTTTCCATTTGGTGTATTTGCTGAGTAAAGATCTATCACTCTTTTTTTCCGAGTCTTTTCAATAAGTTTGCGGAAGTTGTTGTAAATTCAAATCTATATTTTTCATTTGGTCTTGCTAATTTAAAACATGCTCTTGCTGCTAAAGCACCCTCATGAAACCCTGATAATATTAGTTTTAATTTGCCAGGATAACTACAAATATCACCCACTGCATAAATACCTTTTTGATTAGTCTCAAATTTTTCTGTATCAACTTCTATAGTTTTTTTATCTAGATTAAGTCCCCAATTAGCGATGGGTCCTAATTGCATTATTAAGCCAAAAAAACCCAAAGCAAAATCAGCTTTTATATTTTTTTTCTCCTCTTCATCATTTTTTATCTCTATACTTTCTAATTGACCGTTTCCTTTTACTGATGTCATTTGGTATTTTGTAAAAAGATTTATTTTACCCTCTTTTACTAATGTCCGCATTTTATTAACAGTAGCTTCTGCACCTCTAAACTCATCTCTTCTATGGATTAAATTTACCTTTGAATTTTTCGATAATTCTACTGCCCAATCTAATGCGCTATCCCCTCCACCAAAGATTGCAACAGTTTTTCCTTCAAAAATTTTTTTGTCTTTTACTGAATAAAATACAGATTTATTCTCATAATATTCACACTCCTTTACTGAAAATTTTCTTGGTTCAAAAGAGCCAACTCCTCCTGCAATAATAACATTTGGTGTTAAAAAAGTAGTACCACTGTTTGTTTTTACAATCCAACTTTCATTATCTCTTTTAACTTCCTCAACTCTTTGATTTAAATGAAATTTAATGTCAAAAGGTTTTAATTGATTTATTAAATTATTTGTAAGTTGTTCACCTGTGCATTCTGGTACAGCTGGAATATCATAAATTGGTTTATCTGGGTAAAGCTCGATACATTGACCACCAATCTTATCTAAGTTGTCGACTACTTCACAGCTTAGTCCGATCAAATTTAATTGATGTGCAGTAAATAATCCTGTTGGACCTGCACCAATAATTAATGCATCTGTTTTATTCATTTATGCTTGTTTTGTTGGAATATTAACAACTAAGCCGTCTAATTCGTCTGAAACAATTAACTGACAACTTAATCTACTATTTTTTTTCGGTTCAAATGCCATATCTAACATATCTTCTTCACCATCCTCTTTTTTTGGTAACCTATTAAACCAATCTTCTTTGACATAAACATGGCAAGTCGCACAAGCCATTCCTCCACCACAGTCTGCATCTATTCCTGGAATATCGTTTTGGACTGCTCCTTCCATCACTGTTAATCCATTTTGAACTTCTACGGTATGAGTTTTGTTATCAGGAGTATTGTAAGTTATTTTCGGCATATCTATGAATGTATATAAGGCTTAAAAAAAAATAGGGCAAGTATGCAAAACATACTCGCCCTATAAATTTAGTTTAAATAGTAATTATCTAGCTCTTGCACCAGCTCCAGAACTCATTGCAGCAGCCCAGATTACTAGACCGAATGCAATTTTGTTAATGAAGTCAGCTAAGTTGTAAACAACGTTTAATGAGTTAGCGTCTACACCACCTGTTAAGTAACCAAATACATAACCTAATGGGTAAATTGCCCAACCTACAGTTACAATCATTCTCATTGCACCGAACGCTGTTACTAGAGCTTTGTTTCCACTTTTAGCGGCAGCTCTTCCAGCTTCACCAGAGAATATTTCATAAAGAATGTAGATCCATCCAGCCATACCGATTACAAAACCAAGTGTAGCGTTGATGTATCCAGCTTCTCCTAAATATCCACCGATTAACATTACTAATGAACCGATTAACAATCTCCAGAACATTCCAGAGTTTGCTTTTCTTACTGCAACAAGAATTAAGTAGAATTCTACCATCTGTAAAGGCACAGTAATTAACCAGTCAATATATCTGTATACTGTTGGTGAGTCACCTGTAGCAACCCATACTTCTCTCATGTACATATAGTGAATGAAAGCAATACCAGTTACAAGACCTGCAACAGTTACTGATGTTTTCCACGCAGGGTTAACAGTACCTCTCTCCATGAAGAAGAAAGCTGTAGCCGCTAACATACCCATTGAAATTATCCAAAAAGATATTCCAACAAAGTCGTCTTGCATCAACATCGTTGCATCGCTTGCTGCATTAGCAACACCTGCATAACCCACTAGGGCTAAAGCTGCTAGAGCAAACAGTTTAAGTTTTTTCATAAAAAACTCCCTCTTTAGTTAGTTTTTACTTTAGTTTATATAAACTAAGCTTAGGCTTCCCTAAGCAAAAGTTGTGGTTAAATACCAAATAAAATCACTTAATAGAAGACCTAATTGTCATTAATTTACATTGATTTTACTCGTTTTTTAAAATTAAATACAATTTGTGATTTAAAAACCACAATAAATTAACCAACGAATCAAAATTATTATGTCAGATAAATTCAAGGAAATTTATAGAAAATCAATTGAAGATCCAGAAAATTTCTGGAGAAAAGAAGCTGACGATATCTTTTGGTTTAAAAAACCCTCAAAAATATTAAACAAGTCAAACCCTCCTTTCTATAAATGGTTTGAAGATGGAGTTACAAACACTTGCTATAACGCACTAGATATTCATATTGATAACGGCCAAGGTCAAAAAACTGCTCTAATTTATGATAGTCCCATCACAGGTAACAAAAGTAACCTTTCATATGAGCAACTTAGATCAAAAGTTTCTAAATTTGCAGGAGCATTAAAAAATCAAGGTGTTGGTAAGGGTGATAGAGTAATAATTTATATGCCAATGATCCCGGAGGCAATTGTTGCAATGCTTGCTTGTGGAAGAATTGGAGCAATTCACTCAGTTGTTTTTGGTGGGTTTGCATCCAATGAGCTTGCAAGCAGAATAGATGACAGTAAAGCTAAAATACTTGTGACAGCATCATGTGGCTTTGAGCCTGGTAGGACAGTTGAATACAAACCATTAGTTGATGAAGCTGTCAAACTAGCAGATCACAAAATAAGTAAGATGATTTTATTTCAAAGAAAAGATCATGAGGTAAAATTAAATGCACCTGCTGAAATTAGTTGGGATGAAGCACTAGCTGATGCAAAAGATACTGATTGTGTTGAAATGAATTCTAATGAGTTTGCCTATATACTTTACACCTCGGGCACAACAGGAACTCCTAAGGGTATTGTAAGAGACATTGGGGGTCACATAGTGGCTCTAAAATGGACAATGAAAAATATCTACAACATTGATGAGGGAGATATATGGTGGTCTGCAAGTGATATAGGTTGGATTGTAGGTCACTCATACATAGTCTATGCCCCATTATTTAAAGGGTGCACAACAGTTTTGTTCGAAGGAAAACCTGTAGGCACACCTGATGCAGGAGCTTTCTGGAAAATCATATCTGATTACAAAGTAAAATCTTTATTTACAGCTCCAACTGCATTTAGAGCGATTAAGAAAGAAGATCCTGAGGGAAAATTCTTCTCTAAGTATGATCTTAGTAGTTTTGAAAGTTTATTTCTTGCTGGTGAAAGAGCAGATCCAGATACAATCAAATGGGCAGAAAATTTACTAAAAGTTCCTGTGATAGACCATTGGTGGCAAACTGAAACAAGTTGGGCAATAAGCTCGAATTGTACAGGAATAGAAATGATGAAAACTAAATATGGTTCAGCATGTAAAGCAGTGCCAGGTTATGACGTAAAAATTATTAAATCAGATCAAAGTTTAGCTAAACCAAATGAAATGGGAGACATCGTTGTAAAATTACCTTTGCCCCCTGGTACATTTCCAACTCTATGGAACGCAGATCAAAGATACAAAGAAAATTATATGTCAAACTACGAGGGTTACTATCAAACTTATGATGCGGGTCATATTGATGAAGATGGTTATATCTGGATTATGTCTAGGACTGACGATATCATAAACGTTGCTGGCCATAGATTATCAACTGGAGCAATTGAAGAAGTTTTGTCTGAGCATCAGTCAGTAGCTGAATGCGCAGTCCTTGGAATTGCTGATAAATTAAAAGGGCAATTACCAATTGGATTAATTGTATTAAAAGCTGGTGTTGAAAAAGATAATGGAACAATTTCCAAAGAATGTATTCAAATGGTTAGAGATAAAATTGGTCCTGTAGCTGCATTTAAAGTTGCAATTGTTATAAAAAGACTTCCAAAAACAAGGTCTGGAAAAATCTTGAGAGGAACAATTAGAAAAATTGCTGATAATGTTGAGTATAAAATGCCTCCAACAATTGATGATCCTGCAATTCTTGATGAGATTAAACAAGACTTAATTGATAACAAAATACTAATAAATGGTTAAAACATATTCTTTTCTACTTATTGCTATATTTTGTGAGGTAGCAGGTACAATGTTATTGCCAGTTTCACAAAATTTTACCAGAATTATTCCAACAATTTGCTTAACAATATTTTATCTAGTGTCATTCTATTTGATGACATTTGTTATGGATAAACTGCCAATTGCAATTGTTTATGCTACTTGGAGTGGACTAGGAGTATTTACAATAGCATTACTTGGATATTTCTTTTTTAAACAAACTTTGGCTTGGCAGGCTATTGCAGGTCTGTTTCTTATTGTTGTTGGTGTGATACTGGTTAATAGTTTTGCTGTAAAAATTAACTAAATTTTAAAGGTGCTCCCTCAGGTTCACCTAAAATCTTTCCATCCTTCATCTTTATCTTACCAGAGATTATTGTCGCTACAGGTATTCCTTTAAATTCAACATCATTAAAAGGTGACCATCCACACTTACTTTCTATGTTCTCATTTTTAATAGTTATTTTCTTATTCATATCAACAATAGTAAAATCAGCATCATATCCCTCTTTAATATATCCTTTGTTCTGTATCCCAAATATTTTAATTGGATTTTCGCATACCAAATTTATTAGTTGAGTAAGTGATAATTTTCCATGATTAACGTGATCTAACATTACTGGCATAAGTGTTTGGACAC
This sequence comes from uncultured Pelagibacteraceae bacterium, assembly GCA_902594395.1. Taxonomy (GTDB): domain Bacteria; phylum Pseudomonadota; class Alphaproteobacteria; order Pelagibacterales; family Pelagibacteraceae; genus Pelagibacter. Next base: position 51,164 of record CACJLZ010000003.1, on the reverse strand, counting down.
CTGGCATGCCTGATGGAGAATTAGGATACTCTTTATCTTTATTTACTTTTAGATGTGGTGCATGATCTGAGCCAATTGTATCATTTAAATTATTTCTTACTGCATACCACAATCGATCAAAGTGAGACTTGTCTCTTATTGGTGGATTCATCTGTGCGTAGGTTCCAAGTTTATCATAACAATCAGGTGCATAAATTGTTAAATGTTGTGGCGTAATTTCAAAAGTAATATTACCTTTATGTTGAGATAAAAAATCTACCTCTTGTTTAGTGGTAATATGTAGTACATGCGCTTTCTTATTATATTTTTTTGCAAGTCTAACTATTCTTCTAGTGGAAGAAATTGCACACTCCTCACTTCTCCAAATAGGATGAGAATGTACATCACCTTTTTTAATCAATTTTTTATTTTTGTTTAAGATTTCTTCATCTTCTGAGTGAACCGCTACTACCTTAGAACTATTTTGAAAAACTTTATCAATATCTTCCTCGAGTGCTACTAAAAGATTACCTGTTGAGGAACCTACAAACAATTTGATCCCACAACAGCCCTCTAAATTTTTTAACTCAGCGAGTTGACTAACGTTACCTGCTGTTGCACCGAAATAGAAAGCATAATTGCAGTACATTCTGTTTTTTGCAAGATCCAATTTTCTTTGAAATTCTTTTAAGTTTGAGGTTGGAGGGTTGGTGTTAGGCATTTCAAATACTGCTGTAATTCCTCCAGCTACTGCTGCTCTACTTCCAGAGTGAAGGTCCTCTGTATCTGTTGAACCTGGTTCTCTAAAATGCGTCTGAGTATCTATACAGCCAGGTAAGGTAATTTTATTTTTAGCATCATAGACTTCTTTAGCCTCTTCTAATATTTGACCAATTTTTAATATTTTACCATCTTTAACGGCAATATCATTATCCTCTAGTTTTCCATTGATATAACATTGCCCATTTTTGATTATTAGATCTAACATTTATGAAAAAAGTTATTATATTAAATTTTACGAGCAATCAAATATGAATAATAGCGTTTATATATTAAAAGATAGAGCCATACTTTATGTAAATGGCCAGGATACTAGAGACTTCTTGCAAAATTTAATTAGCAATGACATTAATAAAGTTACAGATAGTTCAAGTTGTTTTGCTTCATTATTAACCCCTCAAGGCAAGTTTCTTTATGAATTTATTGTTGTAAAGCATAAGTCAGGTTTTTTTATTGATTGTGAAAAGTCTCAATCTGAGGAAATATTGAATCAGTTAAATTTATACAAAATAAGATCAAAAGTAGAAATCCTTAATCTTAGCAATGAATTTGTTGTTGCAAGTTTTGGTTATGAAAAATATTTATCATTAGATAACTCAAAAGATATTCTTGGTTTTACTATAAAATATAGAGAGGATCCAATAGTTCTAGATCCAAGAAATAAAAATTTGGGTGCTAGACTAATTATTAATTTAGAAAAACTTTATTTATCTCTAAAAAAACTTGAATTAAAAGACGATAAAATTGAGGACTATTATCATCAAAGTCATAAACTTGGGATTGTTCCAAAGAATTTAAATAAACTTAAAAATAAATTATTTGGTATTGAATGTAATTTTGAAGAACTAAATGGTATTGATTTTAAAAAAGGATGTTACGTAGGACAAGAAAATACTGCTAGAATTAAACTTAAAAATAAACTTTCTAAGAGGTTATTGCCAGTTGAGATAATTGATGGGAAACTTGATGAAGGTGAGACGGTATATTGTAATGAGATTGAAATTGGAAAAATTTTGATTAATGAAGAGTATCCGTTTGCTTTGATAAAATTTTCAAATGAAAATTTCAATAAAGGCCTTACTTTAAAAAGTAAAAATGCATCATTTAAAATATTTATACCTGAATGGCTAAAGATTTAGTTTTTTGGTGCGGCCAGAGAGACTCGAACTCTCATGGACTAGGTCCACACGGCCCTCAACCGTGCCTGTCTACCAATTTCAGCATGGCCGCAAATATGACCCACATTAAATCAATGACAAGTAGGTTTCAAATTGATAAATTTTGTATATGGAATTTAATCAAGAAGTAAAATTAGCAACTGATCCAATTTATAAGAAGATTTCAAAGGTTATGCCCGAGATTGAGTGGGCAGTTCATGCTCCTTATATTCATAAAATTAATAAATTAAAAAAAGAGAAGAATGCAGTAATACTTGCTCATAACTATCAAACTCCAGAAATTTATCACGGTATTGCGGATTTTGCTGCAGACTCTTTAGCTCTTGCCGTTGAAGCATCAAAAACCTCAGCAGATATAATTGTTATGGCTGGAGTTCACTTCATGGCTGAGACTGCAAAATTAATGAGTCCATATAAAAAAGTTTTATTACCAGACATGAAAGCGGGTTGTTCATTATCCTCTTCAATTACGGGTAAAGATGTAAGGTTGTTAAAAGAAAAGTATCCAGGAGTTCCTGTTGTCTCATATGTAAATACATCTGCTGATGTAAAAGCAGAAACAGATGTGTGTTGTACATCTGCTAATGCAGTTAAAATTGTAAAATCCTTAGGTGTGAAAAAAGTTATTTTTTTACCTGACGACTATTTAGCTAAATACGTTGCTTCACAAACCGAAGTTGAAATTATCTCATGGAAAGGAATTTGTATTGTTCATGATCAATTCAATGAAAACGAGATTAAAAATATAAGGAAAAATAATCCTGGGATTAAAATAATTGCACACCCAGAATGTCCTCCAGAAGTGATTAAAGCAAGTGATTTTGCAGGATCAACATCGGGAATGATTAATTATGTTAAAGATAATCAGCCGAAAAAAGTAATGATGGTAACTGAATGTTCTATGAGTGATAACATTCAAGTGGAAAATCCGAACGTAGAATTTATAAGGCCATGTAATATGTGTCCGCATATGAAGAAAATTACTTTGCCTAAAATTTTAGACTGTTTAGAAAATGAAACAGGTGAAATTATCATGGACCAAGAGACGATTGACAAAGCTAGATTGTCAGTAGAAAAAATGGTTGCTATCGGTAGATAACAATTCGTGTCAAAAATTAAATTAAGTGAAAATTTTATTAAAGATAGAGTAAAATTTGCACTTACCGAAGATTTGTATCCTTACGGAGATATAACATCTAACCTCATAAACAATAATAAAATTATTGAGGCGAAAATAATTTCTAATCAAAAAGCAGTTATTGCAGGTTTGCTATTTGTAAAACAATCTTTTAAACAAGTTGATAAAAAAACTAAATTTATAGTAAAAAAAAAAGATGGGTCCACAGTCAAAAAAAATTCTGTAATAGCATTAATAAAAGGTCAAGCTAATTCTATAATGATTGCAGAAAGGGTTGCATTAAATTTTTTATCCCATATTTCAGGAATAGCTACAAAAACAAATCAATTTGTAAAACTAGCTGGAAAAAAATGTAAAATCTGCTGCACCAGAAAGACTTTACCGAATTATAGGGTTATTCAAAAATACGCAGTTAAATTAGGAGGCGGTACAAATCATAGATTTAATTTAAGTGACGAATTTTTGATAAAAGATAATCATATCGCTAGTTCTAATTTAAAAGAATTAGTTTCATTAGCAATAAAAAACAAAAAAGGAAAAAAAATTACAGTTGAGGTGGATAATTTAAAGCAACTGAAAAAGATTATTGGTCTTAAATTTAATACTATTTTGTTTGATAATATGAGTATTAAAAATCTTAGAGCAGGTGTAAAACTAGTTAAAAAATATTATGAAATAGAAGCCTCAGGGAATATAAATCTTAAAACTGTAAAATCTGTTGCTGCAACTGGGGTAGATAGAATTTCAATTGGAAGCATCACACATAGCGCCCCAGCCATAGATTTCAAACTAGAAATATAGATTATTTGATTTTTTAATTTTTATTTTTCGTGAGCTCAGCCTGTGCCGCTGCTAATCTAGCTATTGGAACTCTGTAAGGTGAACAGGAAACATAATTAAGCCCAGCTTTCGAGCAAAATTTAATACTCCTTGGATCACCACCATGTTCACCACATATACCTAACTTAATTTTTTTATTTTGTTTTTTTCCTTTAGAAACCGCTATTTCGACTAAATCTTTCACTCCGTCATCAATGGATATAAACGGATCAATAGTAAAAATCTTATTATCTATATAATCATTTAAAAATTTACCGCTATCGTCTCTACTTATTCCAAAAGTTGTTTGTGTTAAATCATTGGTGCCAAAACTAAAGAATTCAGCATGTTTCGCAATATCATCAGCCTTAATTGCTGCTCTAGGTAACTCAATCATTGTACCCACAAGAAATTCAATTTTTGTTTTATTTTCTTTTTGAACTTTTCTTGCAGTATTGATTACTAAATCTTTCATTATTTTAATCTCGGCTTCGGTAGAAACTAAAGGAATCATTATCTCGGGAAAAGCAAATTTTTGTTTGCTTTTTTTTAAGTCTGCAAGAGCCTCAAATATCGCTCTACATTGCATCTCATAAATTTCAGGAAATGAAATACCAAGTCGACAACCTCTATGTCCTAACATTGGATTTTGTTCATGAAGTTCTTCTATCCTACTTTCAATATCTTTTTTATCTGATCCAACAACATTAGCTACCTCAGAAATTTCTTTATCAGATTTTGGTAAAAATTCATGTAATGGTGGATCTAATAATCTTACAGTAACTGGAAGACCATGCATAATCTTAAATATCTCCATAAAATCTTTTTTTTGATGCGGTAGAATCTTTTTTAAAGCATTAGATCTATCATCCAGTGTTTTTGATAAAATCATTTCTCTTACTGATAAAATTCTTTCCTCATCAAAAAACATATGTTCGGTCCTACAAAGTCCAATTCCCTCCGCACCAAAATCTCTGGCTGTTTTAGTGTCCAGAGGAGTTTCAGAGTTAGTTCGTACTTTAAGTTTTCTAATTTTATCGGCCCAGCTCATCAATTTTGAAAAATCTCCTGATATCTCAGGTTTTATAGTTGGAACTGTACCTAAAATTATTCTTCCCGTAGAACCGTCAATAGTAATTATTTCACCTTCTTTGATCTCAGCCGAGGATGTTTTAAAGACTTTTTTATCGTAATTAATTTCAATTTCACTTGATCCAGAAACACAAGGTCTTCCCATCCCCCTAGCTACAACTGCAGCATGACTAGTCATACCTCCTCTTGAAGTTAAAATTCCCTTCGCAGCATGCATTCCTTGAATATCTTCTGGAGAAGTTTCAACTCTAACTAAAATTGTATCTTGCATCATATCATTTAATCTTTCAGCCTCCTCTGAGCTGAAAACTACTTTTCCACTTACTGCACCAGGAGACGCCGGAAGACCGTTTGCTATAACTTTGATTGAACTTCTCTCATCTAAAGTAGGATGCAAAAGTGTGTCTAAAGAGTTGGGATCAACTCTTAAAACAGCATCATTTTTATTGATTAACTTTTCTCTAACCATATCAACAGCAATTTTTACTGCTGATTTTGATGTTCTTTTTCCAGATCGAGTTTGTAATATCCAAAGTTTATTACTTTCAACAGTGAATTCCACATCTTGCATATCCTTATAATGTTTCTCTAGTTTTTTTAAAATTTTATATAATTCGTGATATACTTCTGGCATCGACTCTTCCATAGATACATCATCAACTTTTGCTTCTTTTCTCGCCTTCTTTGTAATGTACTGTGGAGTTCTTGTTCCAGCTACAACATCTTCTCCCTGAGCATTAATCAAATATTCTCCATAAATATCATTTGAACCATCTGAAGGGTTTCTAGTAAAGACAACTCCTGTTGCACAATCATTACCCATATTTCCAAAAACCATAGATTGAACATTAACAGCTGTTCCCCATTCAGAAGGAATTTGATTCAACTTTCTGTAAACTCTCGCTCTTTTGCTCTCCCAAGATAAAAATACAGCACTTATTGCCCCGAATAATTGATGATAAACATCTTGAGGAAAATCTTTACTAGTCTTTTCTTTAACTACATTCTTAAAATCATTTATTAAACCATCCCAATCCTCTTCATCGAGATCCGTATCGAGCAATACACCTTTTGTTAACTTATAATTTTCTATCAATTCCTCAAAATTGTAACTTTCAACGCCCATGACTACATTTCCGTACATCTGGATGAATCTTCTGTAGCTATCTTTCGCAAATCTTCCGTTGGATGTTTTGTTAGCCAAAGCAACAACTGTTTTGTCATTTAGTCCTAAATTCAAAATTGTATCCATCATACCTGGCATTGAAACTCTTGCTCCAGATCGAACCGATAAAAGAAGAGGATTTTTTAAATCTCCGAATTTTTTTGATACATCTTTTTCTATTGTTTTAATTTCTTTTTTTATTTGGCTAATTAATTTGGAATTTAATTTTTTTTTATCCTTATAAAAAATTTCGCACACTTTTGTTGAGATAGTAAAACCAGGAGGTACTGGTAAACCCATTCTTCCCATTTCAGATAAATTTGCTCCCTTACCACCTAAAAAATTTTTTGGATCTTTTATTTTTTTTGAATCTTTAGACTTAAAATTAAGAATTAACTTATTCATTATGAGCTTTTAAAAATCGAAAATTTATATAATTTTGAAACGTTTTACATAACATATTAATAAGTTCCAAACGATTTTTTCTTAAAGTTTCATTATCTTCATTAACTTTTACATTATCAAAAAATTCGAAAACTTCTTTTTTAGTTTCAGCTAAAATTGATAATGATTTTTCACAATTTTCATCACTGTTTATGGTAGAATAATATTTTTTAATATCATTAATTTTTTTATATAAGTTTTTTTCAAAGTCACTTTTAAAAATACCAGGATCAGTTGTATCATTTATTTCAATCTCATTATTTTTCATCTCATGATCTAAAATGTTTGATGCTCTTTTATAACTTGAATTGATGTCTATACCAATTTGGGTGTTAATTAGCTTATTAAGACATTTTGCTTTTTCAAAAGACGAAAATAAATTATTTAATGAAAATGATGATAGAGTGGCCTCAATTATATCGTAACGTATTTCTTTGTCTTTAAGATAGTATCTAAACCTATCTTTTAAAAAATCTTGTAATTCTTTTATTAAATCTTTGTTTTCAAGATTGTATCCCTGGTCATCGTAAAGACGTGAGGAATAATTCAAAAGATCATTTATTTTAAAATTCTTTTTATTTTCTATAATGGTTCTTATTATACCTAGAGCAACTCTCCTCAATGCTAATGGATCCTTTGAACTTGTAGGTTTCTCATTAATACCAAAAAAACCCACTAAGGTATCAATCTTATCTGTAATTGATAACGTGACACTGAATGGTTTTTTTGGAACTATTGAATTGAGTCCAATTGGTAAATATTGCTCAGAAATAGCTAAAGATATATCTTTATCAAATCCTTGATATTCAGAAAAGTACCCTCCCATAAGTCCCTGAAGTTCAGGAAATTCACCAACAAGATCAGAAGTAAGATCAGTCTTACAAATTGATGCTAACAATTCTACTTTCTCTTTACTAATTAACAATTCATCTGAAATCATTCCACCAATTTTTCTCATTCGTTGAACTTTATCAAAATATGATCCAAGCCCTTTAAAAAAATTCATTGATTTTAATTCTGACACTTTTTTTACTAAATTTTGAGTTTTATCTTTATTCCAAAAAAATTCTGCATCACTTAATCTTGCATCAACTACTCTTTCATTACCTATTTTAATGAGACCTTTTTTATCTTTTTTATTTGTTACAATTAAAAATTCATTTGTAATTTCATTTTTGTCATTAAATGTTGGAAAATATTTCTGGTGAGACTCCATTGTTAGGGTCAAAATCTCTTTAGGAACTGATAAAAATTTTTTATCAAATTTGCACAATAAAACATTTGGGCTATCTACTAAATTTACAACCTCATCCATCAACTTAGGATTTTCATTAATTTTTAACCCTTTTTTACCTAATATCTTTAAAAAAAATTTATTGATTATTTTTAATCTTTTATTTTGATTAATGATCACTCCATTATCTTCAAAAAATTTTTCATATTTCTTAAAATTTTCAAAAGATCTTTTTTTTTCTTCAAAATCTTTATCTAAAAAAGTCAAATTAGAGGGAGTTAAATGATGAAATTTAAAACTTACAATTTTTTTATCAAATATTGATAAAATTGATTTTAATGGTCTTCCCCAATTTAAATCAAATTCACCCCATTTCATTGATTTTTTCCATTGATAGTTACTCAAAATTTTTGGAATGAATTCAGTCAGTAAATCATGTGTTTTTAATGAGGTTGCTACAGTTTTGTAAAAATAAAATTCATCCTTTTCGGTTTTTTTTTTAAATAAATCCTTTCTGTTAATTTTGTTTGATCTCAAAAAACCCTCCAAGGCTTGTTCAGGAGCGCTAGTTTTGGGACCTCTAATCTCTTTAGATTTAATCTTAATTTGTTTATCTAGGCCTTCAAAAACTAGAACTAATCTATTTGGAGTTGAAAAAGAAAAATTATTTTTTGATTTAATTGATTTTTCCTCAAATAAATTTTTAAAATCTTCAAAAATTTTTTCTCTTAAATTTTTTTGAAGCCCAGCAGGAATTTCTTCACTAAATAGCTCTAAAAAAAATTCTGACATTCTATGTTTGCGACTGTACCCAAATTGTAGCAGCTTGTTTTGTAATTTCTCTTATTCGACCAATATATTCTGCTCTTTGCGCAACACTAATTGCTCCGCGAGCATCTAATACGTTAAATATATGACTTGCTTTCAAACATTGATCGTATGCAGGTAAAGATATATTTTTTTCAACTAATGATTTTGCTTCACTCTCATGCATATCAAATATTTTAAATAAGTTTTCTGTATTAGCATGCTCAAAGTTATAAGCTGAAAATTCTTTTTCTGATTGATGAAAAACTTCCCTGTAATCAATACCTTCATCATTCCAAACTAAATCATAAACGTTTTTTTTCTGCTGGGTAAACATACAAATTCTTTCAAGGCCATAGGTTATCTCCACTGACACTGGTTTACATTCAAAACCTGCCATTTGTTGAAAATATGTAAATTGAGATATTTCCATACCATCACACCAAACTTCCCATCCAAGACCTGCAGCTCCTAGAGTTGGGCTTTCCCAATCATCTTCAACAAATCTAATATCATGCTCTTTATGATTAATTCCTATTACCGACAAACTATTTAAATAAAGTTTTTTAATATTAATTGGAGAGGGTTTTATTATAACTTGAAATTGATAATAATGCTGAAGTCTATTTGGATTATTTCCATATCTCCCATCTGTAGGTCTTCGTGAAGGTTGAACATAAGCTGCTTTCCACGGTTTAGGTCCAAGCGATCTTAAAGTAGTAGCTGGGTGAAATGTTCCAGCTCCAACTTCCATATCGTAAGGTTGTAAAATTACACATCCATTTTTACTCCAAAACTTTTGTAAATTAATAATTGTGTCTTGGAAAGTTTGAGATTTTAATTTTTTTTTATTTTTTTTAGAGGCCATATTTTTGCCAAACTGATTTTTCCTCTAATATGTTTGCTAATTGATCTACATGATCATTTGAGGAAGATAATTTTTTACTAAGCCAGCTTTTTGATTTTTCAAATTTTTTAATTACAACATCCTCTCCATATTTTTTTCTTAATATCTGATTTGCATTTCCTATTTCATCTATCAAACCAAGATCTTTAGCTTTTCTACCTGACCAAAATTCACCTGAAAATAATTCTACTTCAGATTTTTTTAGTTTAGATGATCTACTTTTTTCGACCACCTCTATGAAATCTTTATGTAAATCTAATTGAATATTTTTTAATCTTTCAATGTCCTCTTTTTTTTCATCTAGAAACGGATCCAATGTGCTTTTATTTTTCCCAGCAGTGTGCACTCTTCTCTCAACACCTATCTTCTTTATCAATTCTGTGAAACCAAAAGAAGAGTAAATCACTCCTATCGAGCCTATTATTGAACTTGAGTTTGCATAAATTTCATCACCAGCGCATGCTATTAAATATCCACCCGAGGCTGCTACATCTTCAGCAAAAACTATAACCTTTTTTTTATTTTTTTTTGCCTGTTGCCTAATTAGGCTATAAATTAAATGTGATTGGACAGGAGAACCTCCAGGTGAGTTTATTGTAATAGCTACACATGGTGCTTTTTTAACTGAAAAAGCTTTTGAAATATTCTCTTCTTGACCAGAAAAATCTATACCTTGTTTAAATTTACCTACATTACCAATTACACCACTTAGTTTTATATGTGGAATAATTTTTTTCTTTTTAAAAAAAGAGATCATTTTTAATATTTATAGAATTTTTTTGTGAATATAAAGACACCTTATAATTGAAGATTCAGGTGCGTCAATTGATAAGTATCAAAAGCAACCTATTATACTAATTTGCTCGATAAATGGGAAGTGTCATACAATTACAAAATAAAATTAATAATTCATATTTTCAGCTTAAGAATTCAGTTGAAGATAAATTGATGTTGGTTGAAGAAAAGATAAAATCTAAATTAGAGAGCGATGTTGACTTAGTTCAAAAAATGACAAGCTATCATCTTGATACAGGTGGAAAAAGATTAAGGGCTTTACTGACTTTAGGTTCAGCAAAATTATGTGGTTATGCAAAAGGTACTAGAGATATAAATTTAGCTGCTTGTGTAGAACTTATTCATTCAGCAACTTTAATGCACGATGATGTAATAGATAATGGATCTATCAGAAGAGGTAAAAAAACTTTAAATAAAGTTTGGGATAACCATTCTTCTGTTTTAGTTGGAGATTATTTGCTTAGTAGGTGTTTCGAAATGATGGTAGATGATGGAAATATTGAAGTCTTAAAATTATTATCTTCAACTTCCTCTAAAATTGCTCAAGGTGAGGTTCTTCAGTTACAACATAGAGGTGAGGTAGATATGTTGGAGGAAACTTATTTAAAAATAATTTCTGCAAAAACTGCTGAATTATTTGCAGCGGCTACTAAAGTTGGTGCGATTTTGTCAGCCACAACAACAAAGGAAAAAGAAGCTTTAGAATTTTATGGAAGGAATTTGGGTTTAACGTTCCAAATAGCTGACGATACTTTAGATTATAATTCTGAATTAAAATTATTTGGAAAAAAAATTGGAAAAGATTTTTATGAGGGGAAAATTACTCTTCCAATAATTTTATTGTTTCAAAAAGCAAATTTGAAAGAAAAAGAAACCCTTAAAGAGATTTTTTTAAAAGAAAGTAGAAATGAAAATAATTTTAATTATACATTATCTTTAATCAAACAATACGAAATTATCAAAGAATGTTATCAAAAAGCAAATCATTATATAAATTTAGCATCAAACTCATTATCAATATTTAAAGATAGTAATGAGAAAAATATTCTCGAAAATTTAACATCTTTTAGTTTATCAAGAGATTTTTAGGGACTTAGAAGACTTTTTGTCCAACTACCTTTTTTATGTAATGAGTACTTTAGCCTCTCATGAATTCTATTGTCCCCGTCTAACCAAAATTCAATCGTAGAGGGTGTTAAATTCCATCCAGACCAATGGCTTGGTCTCGGTACACTATCTTTGTTATTATATTTTTTTTTATAATTATCTAAAGCATTCAAAAGTTCATCTCTTGTCTGGAGAATACTACTTTGTTTTGAAGCCCAGGCTCCTATTCTGCTGTCATATGCTCTAGAGTTATAATACTCATCAGCTGTTTGATCATCTACTTGTTTTAATGTTCCAACTATTCTTATTTGTCTTAGTAAACTTTTCCAATGAAAGCACATTGTAGCATTTGGGTTTTCTTTTATTTCATTACCTTTCTGACTGTTTAAATTAGTATAAAAAACAAATCCTTTCTCACTGTGACCTTTAAGTAAAACCATTCTTACAGAAGGAATACCTTCCTTACTTGCAGTGCCAAGTGCTAAAGCATTTGGATCATTAATTTCTTTTTTTTTAGCCTCCTCAAACCATTTTTGAAACAATTCAAATGGGTTATCTAGATCTAAGAAGCATTTATTAAGCCCTAGAGAGTTTTTTTGATTCATAATTTAAACAAAATAATCTATACAATATAAATAATGTCATTTAATACTTTTGGAAAGACTTTTCGTTTCACAACCTGGGGAGAATCCCATGGACCAGCTATAGGTTGCATAATCGATGGGTGTCCACCATTAATACCATTAAAAGAAGCAGATATTCAAAAAGAATTGAACAAGCGAAAACCTGGGCAATCTAAATTTACCACTCAAAGGAAGGAAAGTGACAGAGTTCAAATTCTTTCAGGAGTTTTTGAGGGGAAAACTACAGGGACCCCAATATCTTTAATAATTTACAATGAAGATATGCGTTCAAAGGATTATGATGATATTAAAGATAAATTTAGACCAGGACATGCTGATTTCACATATTTTATGAAATATGGAATAAGAGACTATAGAGGTGGTGGTAGATCATCTGCTAGGGAAACAGCTGCAAGAGTTGCAGCAGGTGCAGTAGCAAAAAGAGTTTTAGAAAACAAATTAGGAAAGAAATTTAAAATCTCTGGAGCTGTAACTCAACTTGGAATATTAGGATGTGATACAAATAAATGGGATGATAGAGTAATTTCTAAAAACCCATTTTTTTGCCCGGATAAATCAATGTTAAAAATTTGGGAAAAATACTTATTAAGTATTAGAAAAGCTGGATCTTCGTGTGGAGCGATAATCGAAGTAAGAGCAAATGGTATTCCTGCTGGATTAGGTGCACCCATATACTCAAAATTAGATTCTGACATAGCATCAGCTATGATGAGTATTAATGCCGTAAAAGGGGTAAATATTGGCTCAGGAATGAACTCGGCACAATTATCAGGTGAAGAAAATTCAGATGAAATTTCTCAAAGTAGAAAAAAAACAAAATTTAAATCCAATAACGCTGGGGGTATTCTGGGAGGTATTTCCTCAGGTCAAGAAATAATTATTTCTTTTGCTGTAAAACCAACTTCATCAATTTTAAAAAGCAGAAAAACAATTAATAAGTTTGGAAAAAATACAAGTATATCGGTAAAAGGTAGACATGATCCATGCGTGGGTATTAGAGCTGTGCCAGTAGGTGAAGCAATGCTATCATGTGTTTTATTAGATCATTATCTTCTACACAAAGCTCAATGTGGTTAATTTTTAATTTTGTTTTTTTAAAACTATATTAGAATTTAACAAATCTAAAACTTTCTCCTCTATTGAAACTGAGTCAAGATTGGCCACCTTATACATTTTGCCTGGAGTATCTTGATCAATAAAAATATCTGGTAATGTTAATGATCTAAATTTTAAATTAGAGTCCATCAAACCTTTTTTAGTCAAAAAATTCACCACATGAGATCCAAAACCACCGATTGAACCCTCTTCAATAGTCATGATCGCTTCATGAGTCGTAGCTAATTGCCAAATAAGATTTTCATCTAAAGGTTTTGCAAATCTAGCATCAACAACTGTTATTGGTATACCTTTTTTTGATAAGTTTTCTGAAGCTTTCAAAGTCTCATGCAATCTTGCTCCAAAATTTAGGATTGCTAATTTTTTTCCTTCTTTAATAATTTTTGATTTCCCTATCTCAATTTTTTCGTTTATAGAGGGCAGCATTGAACCTATTCCTGACCCTCTTGGATACCTAAATGCACAAGGTCTATCATTAATCTCTGTTGAGGTATTTATCATTCTTACAAGCTCAGCTTCATCACTTGCTGCCATAACGACAAAATTTGGTAGAGTAGTTAAATATGTTGTATCAAAGCTACCAGCATGTGTTGGTCCATCAGCTCCAACAAGTCCTGCTCTATCTATTGCAAATCTAACAGGTAAATTTTGAATTGCCACGTCGTGAACTACTTGATCATAAGCTCTTTGAAGAAAAGTTGAATAAATAGCAGCATAGGGTTTGAAATTTTCAGTAGCTAAACCTGCAGCAAAAGTAACTGCATGTTGCTCAGCAATCCCAACATCGAAAGTCCTATCTGGAAATTCTTTGCGAAAAATATCAAGCCCAGTACCATCAGGCATTGCAGCCGTTATAGCTACAATTTTACTGTCCTTTTTAGCGTGTTGAATTAAAGTGTTTGCAAAAACCTTTGTATAAGTTGGTAATCTACTTGTGCTCTTATGTTGTTCACCAGTTTTGACATTAAATTTTGATACTCCATGATAATTGTCTTTTGCCTCCTCAGCAAAAGTATAACCTTTTCCTTTTTTTGATTTAATGTGAATTAAAATTGGTCCTTCATGCTTTGAGTCTCTAGCATTTTTCAAAATTGGAATTAATGAATTTAAATCATGACCATCTATTGGACCAATATAATAAAATCCAAGAGAACTAAACAAAGTTCCACCGGTAACAGCTGATCTAAGTAAATCCTCCGCTTTACCAGCCTTTGCACTAAATCTTTTTGAAAAGGCTGACATAATTAATTTAATGGTTTCTCTTAAACTAAAATAAATCTTTCCTGAAAAAATTTTTGCCAAATAAGTGCTCATAGCCCCTACTGGTCGAGCAATCGACATATCATTATCATTTAGAATTACAATCATCTTAGTTTTTGAAGCACCAGCATTATTCATAGCTTCATAAGCCATTCCTGCACTAATTGCCCCGTCACCAATTACTGCAATTACATTGTCTGATTTATTAGACAGTTTGTTTGCTACTGCTATACCTAGAGCTGATGAAATTGATGTTGAGCTGTGTGCAGCACCGAAGGGATCATATTCACTCTCTGATCTTTTTGTAAAACCAGAAAGACCATTTCCTTGTCTAAGAGTTCTTATTCTATCTTTTCTGCCTGTTAAAATTTTATGTGGATAGCACTGATGACCGACATCCCAGATTAACTTATCATTAGGTGTATTAAAAATATAATGTAAAGCAACAGTTAATTCTACAACTCCAAGACTTGCCCCAAGATGACCACCTGTCACCGAGACAGCATCAATCATTTCCTCTCTCAATTCATCAGCAACTTTTTGTAATTTTGACTCAGGTAATTTTTTTAAATCTGATGGAAAATTAATTTCATCTAACAGTTCGTATTTTTTTTTCATTTATTTCTATTCAAAATATAATTTAATGTTTCCGACAAGTTTCTGGATTTAGATCCATATTTTTTTAATTTACTTTTTATTCTTAAGATTAAATTATTAGCATATTTAATAGTATTTTTGTATCCTATTAAACTAATTAGAGTTGCTTTTCCTCTTTTTTTATCCTTACCAGTTTTTTTTCCTGCAACAAGTAAACTTCCTTTATAATCAATCAAATCATCAGCGACCTGAAATAGCAAACCTATATCAGCACCAATATTTTCAAATTTCTTTACATCACTTTTGTTTTTTTTCTTAATTATTAATGGTGCTGCACAACAAAAACTAAAAAGTTTTCCAGTTTTTTTTATTTCCATCTCTTCAATCTTTTTTTGAGAAATTTTCTTACCTTCATAATTTAAATCTAAATATTGACCTCCTGCTATTCCAAGATGACCTGAACTTTCAGAAATTTTATTAATTAAATTAGTCTTGGTTTTTTCATTAATTCTTAAATTTTTATGACTTAAAATTTCAAAAGCCATTGTTAAAAGTGAATTTCCAGCTAAAACTGCAGTAGCCTCTCCAAATTTAATATGAGCTGATGGTTTGCCTCTTCGTATAGAATCATCGTCCATACAAGGTAAATCATCATGTATTAATGAATATGCGTGAATACATTCAACTGCAGCACCAACAATGATAAGTGTTTTATAATCTAAATTAAATAAAGACCCAACATCAATCAAGATTTTTGATCTTATTTTTTTTCCTCCAGAAAATAGACCGTACTTCATTGCAACTATCAAATTTGATTTTTTTTGGTTAGTAATAAATCTTTTTAAAAATAAATTTGTGTCTTTTGCGATTTTATTTAATTTTCTTTGCATTATTTTTTTGATTGATTTTGGATATTTTTTCTTTTGTTTTCTCATTTATTTCTTTAGTGTTCATTTGAAATTTTTTCTCAATTATATTATTTAATTTAATCAAATTTTGATATTTGTCTAAAGAGTTACTTAAATCTGTTTGATTTTCTAATTCTTCAATCATCTTATTTGCCTCAATAGTTAATTCCTCAAGAGATAATGAATTATAATCATTTGGTAAATTTTTATCTTTCATATAATACTCTCAAATAATACATGAAAATTAATCTTGCAAATATTAAAAAAGCAAAGAATCTCCTAAATAAGAGAGAGTGTGTTGCTATACCCACTGAAACTGTTTATGGAATTGCAGGGAATGCATATTCTGATATAGCGTGTAAAAAAATATTTAGATTAAAAAAAAGACCAATGAGTAACCCTCTGATTATTCATTATTATGATTTAAAAAAATTAAAAGATGATTGCGATCTAAATGGTGATTTTTTAGAATTATATAGAAGATTTTGTCCAGGGCCAATAACATTTATTTTAAATCAAAAAAAAAAATCAAAAATTTCGAAAGTTGCAACTAATAAAAAAAATACTCTTGCAGTGAGATTTCCAAAACATCCAGTAACAAGAATTCTGTTGAAACATTTGAAATTTCCTATCGCAGCACCTAGTGCAAATATTTCTTCAAGAGTTAGTGCGGTAACTTCTTCAGATGTAAAAGATGATTTTGGAAAAAAAATTAAGTATATACTTGAAGGCGGAAGATCTTCTGTTGGGGTTGAGTCTACAATCATTGATCTCAGAAAAAAACCAAAAATTTTAAGATTAGGTGGTTTAGAAGTTGAAACTATCCAAAAAATATTAAAGAAAAAAATTTCAATAAATACAAATCCTTCCAAAATCTCAGCTCCTGGACAATTAAGAATTCATTATTCGCCTGGAATCCCAATCAGACTTAATGTTAAAAAAATAAAAAAAGATGAGGCTTTTTTACTCATTAAGAAAAATAAAATTAACAAAACGAACTATTATTTTTTATCAAAAAAGGGCGATTTAAAAGAAGCTGCGAAAAATCTCTACACTATTTTAAGAAAGATAAAAAAAGATAATTTCAAATCTATAGCTGTAGACAAAATTCCAAACATAGGAATCGGCAAAACTATTAACGATAGATTATTAAGGGCTTCAAAATTTTAATGACTATTCCTCTTGAAATAATTGATTTATCAAAAACTTATAACACAAAAGAAGCTGTTCGAAATATTTCTTTTAAAGTAAATGAAAATGAAATCATTGGAATTCTTGGACCTAACGGATGTGGTAAAACTACAACAATAGGTATGATTCTTGGTTTACTAAAGCCTACTAAAGGGAAGGTTCTTATAAATGGTATTGAAATTGAAAAACGAAGAGTTGAATTATTAAACGAATTAAATTTTATTTCACCATATATTGAGTTACCAAAAAAATTAACTGTAAAGCAAAATCTTGAAGTTTATGGAAGGCTTTATGATGTAAAAGAACTTGGAATTAAAATTGATTATCTTTGTGAAAAATTAAGGCTTAATGAATTTATTAATAAAATAACAGGAGAACTTTCCTCTGGTCAAAAAAATAGAGTTAGTCTAGCTAAATCTATAATTAATGATCCATCAGTTCTTCTTCTTGATGAGCCAACTGCATCTTTAGATCCTGAGACAGGAGATTTTGTTAGGAGTTTTTTAGAGGAATACCAAAAAGAGAAAAAAACTTCTATTCTACTTGCTTCACATAACATGGCAGAAGTTGAGAGATTATGTTCTTCAGTTCTAATGATGAATAAAGGATCTATTATTGATCAAGGAACTCCTGGCGAATTAATTAAAAAGCATGGAAGGAGAAATATGGAGGAAGTTTTTTTAAAACTTACAAGAGATTTAATATGAATCTAAATAAAATGTACGGACTTTTTTTGAGACATTTTTATCTCATCAAAAGTTCTTTACCAAGAGTTTTGGATTTAATTTATTGGCCAACAATACAAATTATTCTTTGGGGATTTATTTCTAAATTTTTTTCAATTTATAGTGATTATTACAATAATACACTTGGAATAATTCTTACATGCGCAATTCTTTACGACATTCTTTTTAGATCTAGCATAAGTTTTAATATGCTTTTTTTGGAGGAAATCTGGAGTAGAAATTTTACAAATTTATTTATCGCTCCGTTAAAGCTTAAAGAAATAATTGTATCTTTAATTTTTACTGCTTTGATAAGAACATTAATTGGTCTAGTGCCCGCAATTATTTTAACATCTCCATTATTTGGAGTTTCAATATTAAAATTAGGTCTTCCACTATTTATATTGTTTTTAAGTTTATATATATTTGGCATTACACTAGGGTTATTTGTGAGCTCTGGTTTGATGAGATTTGGACCATCATTTGAAAATATAGCTTGGTCATCATTATTTTTACTTGCTCCATTAGGCTGTATCTACTACCCAATTGAAATTCTTCCTGAATTTTTCCAAGTAATTGCAAAAGGCTTACCATTAGTTTACATTTTTGATGAAACAAGAAATATTTTGATAAACGGTCTAGTTGATTATGAAAATATAAAACAAGCTTATTTATTAAATTTATTTTATTTAATTTTTGGAATAGGACTATTTTATCTATCTTTTTTAAGAGCGAGAATAAAAGGGACTTTAATAAATATGGGTGAATAGTGGTGCGCCTGCTAGGAGTCGAACCCAGAACCTCCTGATCCGAAGTCAGGCGCTCTATCCAGTTGAGCTACAAGCGCATATAATATTAATATATCATTTTATGGAAAAAAAAATAAATTTGATTGTTGGTAAGACCGAAAATGAACTCCGTGTGGATATTTTTATTAAAAAGAGAGAAAATATTATCAGTCGAACGAAAATTAAGAATCTTATTCAAGATAATAATTTAAGAATAAATAATAAAGTAATAACTGATCCATCAAAAAAAGTTTTTTTAAGTGATGAAATAAAATTAGTTATTCCTGAACCAAAAAAAGCTTCCTTAAAACCTTATGAGTTTAACTTAGATATCGTATTTGAGGATAAAGATTTGATTGTTTTAAACAAACCCTCTGGAATAGTAATGCATCCTGGTGCAGGTAATTTTGATAATACAATCGTAAATGCGCTTATGAATTATAGTAAAGATTCTTTTTCTAATATTGGAGGTGAACTTAGACCAGGTATAGTGCATAGAATTGATAAAAATACATCTGGATTAATTGTTATTGCAAAAAACAATCAAACACACGAACACCTATCTAATCAGTTTAATAAACATACGATCCAAAGAGTTTACCAATTATTAATCTGGGGCAAAGTTAGACCATCTAAAGGTAAAATCGAAACCTTTATCACAAGAAGCTCAAAAAATAGACAAATGATGGAGGTTAGTAATAGTAAAGGAAAAAAAGCAATTACAAATTACAAAACTTTAGAAATTTTTGAAAATAAAAATATTCCAACTTTTAGTTTGTTAGAGTGCAAATTAGAAACAGGTCGGACTCATCAAATAAGAGTTCACATGAATTACTTAGGTAATAGTATAGTTGGTGATGATAAATATAAAAAAAAGTTTAAAAAACTTAAAGATATAAAACCATCGTTAGAAAAAATTTTAACAAAATTAAACAGACAATTTCTGCACGCTAAGACATTGGGCTTTATACATCCAAGAAAAAATAAGCAGATGATTTTTAACTCAATTTTACCAAATGAACTTGAAATAATACTAAAAACACTAAGAAATATAGGTAAATAAAACATTGAAAAATTTTTAATATTAATTAGATAAACTGTCTATGAGAACAACGATGAATAGCAATTTACCCATTTTGAGTAATGAAGGTGGCCTGTCTGCATATCTCGAGCAAATAAAAAAATTTCCAATGCTTGATGCAGAAGAGGAGTACATGCTGGCTAAAAATTGGAAAACTACTGGAAATATTAAATCAGCAGAAAAACTTGTGACAAGTCATTTAAGATTAGTTGCGAAAATTGCAATGGGTTATAAAGGTTATGGACTACCAATTAACGAAATGATCTCTGAGGGTAATATTGGACTTATGCAAGCTGTCAAAAAATTTGAGCCAGAAAAAGGTTTTAGATTAGCAACTTATGCGATGTGGTGGATAAAAGCTTCTATTCAAGAATATATCTTAAAATCTTGGAGTTTAGTAAAAATCGGTACAACAACTGCACAAAAAAAATTATTTTTTAATCTCAAGAAATTAAAAAATCAAATTGCACCACAGGCTGAAGGTGATTTAAGAAATGAGCATGTAAACGAAATCGCTAAAAAATTAGATGTAAGTAAAGAAGAGGTTGTCTCAATGAATCGTAGACTATCTGGAAAAGAGTTTTCTCTCAATGCTCAAGTTGGTGAGGACGGTGATGAATGGCAAGACTGGTTAGTGGATAAAGAATTAGACCATGATCTTAAGTTTGCTCATCAAGAAGAAATGAAACAAAGAAAAGATTTATTAAAAGACTCAATTAAAGTTTTAAATGATAGAGAAAAAGAAATTTTATATTCAAGAAGATTAAATGATGATCCAATTACTTTAGAAGATTTAAGTAAAAAATATAAGATTAGTCGTGAAAGAGTAAGACAAATTGAAAATAAAGCATTTGAGAAATTACAAAAACAAATGCTTTTGCTTGCTAAATCAAAAAATCTTTTACCTGCAAATTAAATTTCAAAAGGGTTTTCTACTAAAACAGTATCATCCCGCTCAGGACTGGTAGATATACTTGATATTTTTGCTCCTATGAAGTCCTCAATTGCAAATATGTATTTTCTTGCATTCTCAGGAAGATCATTGATATTTTTGATACCATTAGTTGAAGTTTTCCACCCATCAAATATTTTATAAATAGGTTTGATTTTAAGCTGATCCTCAACTGCAGCAGGAAGGTAGTCAATTTTTTTTCCATTTAAATTATACTCCACACACATTTTTATTTCATCTAGTTCATCTAAAACATCTAGTTTTGTTAAGGCAATCCCGTCAATTCCAGAAATTTTTATTGTCTGTCTTACCAAAACACCGTCAAACCATCCACATCTTCTTTTTCGACTTGTCACAGTTCCAAATTCTTTGCCTCTTGTTCCTAATAACTCACCTACTTTATCTATCAATTCTGTAGGAAAAGGTCCTTCACCTACTCTTGTCGTATAAGCTTTAGTTATTCCTAGTACATAATTAATTGAATTGGGTCCACATCCAGTTCCTGTTGCAGCAGTTGAGGCCACAGTATTAGAAGAAGTTACAAAAGGATATGTTCCATGGTCAACGTCTAACAGAATTCCTTGTGCACCCTCAAATAATATTTTTTTCTTTTGTTTCTTAAATTGATCAATCTTAAGCCACACTGGTGCTGAAAATTTAAGAATATCTGGAGCGATTTTTAAAAGATCGTCTTTAAGCTGATTTTTTTCAAATATTTTTTTGCCTAAACCTTTTCTAATAGCGTTATGATGTAGTAAAACTGTCTCTAATCGTTGGTTCAGATTTTTTTCTGATCTAAGATCCATTACTCGAATTGAACGTCTTCCAACTTTATCCTCATAGGCAGGTCCAATACCTCTCCTTGTGGTTCCAATTTTACTTTTACCTGCTGCATCTTCTCTTATTTCATCCATTTCTCGGTGAAATGGTAAGATTAGACTTGCAGCCTCTGAAATCATGAAGTTTTTTGAATTTACATCCACACCTTTTTCTCCAATTTCCTTGATTTCATCCAGTAATGCCCAAGGGTCGACAACAACACCATTTCCAATAATTGAAACTTTATTTTTTCTAACTATTCCTGAAGGGAGCAATCGAAGTTTATAAGTTACTCCATCTATTACTAAGGTATGTCCAGCATTATGACCACCTTGAAATCTAATTACAACATCAGCTTGTTCTGATAGCCAATCTACAATTTTTCCTTTTCCTTCATCTCCCCACTGCGAACCAACTACTGCAACATTTTTCATTATTTGTATATTCTTTTTAACTCAATTGAATTTAAATGATTTATCGGACCATGTCCTATACCAATTTTAGGGTTTGTTAATATTGCAGAATTTACATATTTAATTCCTAACTCACAAGATCTCTTTAGAGTTTTTCCACATGAAAAAAAAGAGGTAATTGCAGTTGATAGTGAACAGCCTGTACCATGAGTATTTTTAGTATTTAATCTTCTATTTGAAAAAACTTTAATCTCTTTTTTATTAACAAATATATCATGTACCCTTTTTGATTTTAAATGACCTCCTTTTATTAATACATTTGGCACATTCAGTTTTATAAATTCATTTGCAGCAAGAATCATATCATTTTGATTCTTAATTTTGATACCAGTTAAGATTTCAGCTTCAGGAATATTAGGTGTAATTAAAGATACTTTGTTTAATAATTTATTTTTCATCAATTGTACAGCTGAGTCAGTAATAAGCTTAGAGCCACCTTTGGCAATCATCACTGGGTCTAAGATAATCTTTTTAACTTTCATTTCATTCAATGATCTTAATACCTTGTCTATTACTCTTGTAGAATGAAGCATTCCAATTTTTATAGCATTGGGCCTTATATCTTTAATTGTATGAATTATTTGATTATAAATTTCATTTGGTGCAATAGGTATTACTGATTTCACACTTTTTGTATTTTGGACTGTAACTGCAGTTACTGCTGTCATAGAATAAACACCTAGACTAGTAGCAGTTTTAATGTCTGCTTGAATGCCTGCACCACCTGATGAGTCAGATCCTGCTATGATTAAAATTTTTGATTTTATTTTCAAATTATCTAATTTTTTTCACAATAATATTAACACATTTTACAAGAAGTCTTCTATTTTCACTTTCCCCCATAATTCTTATTTTTGATTCTGTTCCCGATTTTCTTACAAGAATTCTGCCACTACCTTTTATTAATTTTGAAGCTAGTCTAATAGATTTTTTAATTTCAGGTTTGTTAATTATATTTTTATTTTTTACTTCAATATTTTTAAGTAATTGTGGAGTTTTCTTAAATTTTTCAAAAAATTCACTGGCTCTTTTTCCTTTTCTAAGAGCAAATAAAGACTCCAGGGCTACAAGTAAGCCATCTCCTGTAGTAGCAAATTTACCTAGAATAATATGTCCTGATTGTTCTCCACCTAAATTAAACTTATTTTTTTGCATTACCTCTTTTACATATCTATCACCAACATTAGCACGTATAAATTTTATTCTTTTTTTTTTGAAATACTTTTCAAGACCATAATTGGACATTAATGTTCCAACAACCCCACCTTTTAACATTTTTTTATTTTTCCACCTTGTTGCTAATGCAGCAATAATTTGGTCTCCATCTATAATATTACTTTTTTCGTCACACATAATTATCCTATCTGCATCACCATCTAGTGAAATACCTATATGGGCCTTATACTTTTTAACTGCAGATTTTATTTTTCCAGGAAATGTAGAACCACAGTTTTTGTTAATATTTAATCCATTAGGATTAACTCCTATTGCAATCACCTTGGCTCCCAAAGATTTTAATAATTCTGGTCCAGCTTTGTACCCTGCTCCATTTGCACAATCAATTACAATTCTAAGTCCTCTTAAATTGAATTCTTTGGTAAAATTTTTTTTTAATATTTTAATATAATCATTTGTACCTGTCTCTAATCTTTTTACTCTACCTAATTTTTCTGGCTTAGAGAGATTTTTGATAATTTTTTTATCTATTAAACTTTCAATTTTTTTTTCAATTTTATCTGACAGTTTCATGCCATCAGGTCCAAATAGTTTTAATCCATTATCATTGTGAGGATTATGAGAAGCTGTAATCATAATTCCCATATTTGCCCTCATGGCTTTTGTGAGCATCGCTAAACCGTTAGTAGGTAAAGGTCCTAAAGTATATACATGCATACCTGCTGATGCTAATCCTGATACAAGTGCTGGTTCTAAAGTGTATCCAGACAATCTAGTATCTTTAGCAATTATTGCGGTTTGTTTTCTTTTTTTTTGAGATTTAAAATATGTTCCACTAGCTAAGCCAAATTTAAAAAACATGTCCCCATTAATATTTTCACTATTAATAGCTCCCCTAATACCATCGGTACCAAAATATTTTTTTGTCATTAATTATTTATTATATTCTTAAAGATCTTTAAGCCTTGTATTGTTTCATTAACATCGTGAATTCTTAAAATTTGAACACCTTGCATCATAAGATATATTGATGAAGCTATTGTTCCCCCATTTCTGAATTCACTATCATTTTTTCCAGATATCTCCTTAATAAATCTTTTTCTTGAATTGCCTACAAGTATAGGAAAACCAAGAGAATGGAAAATAGAAATATTGCGTATCAAAATCATATTATGTTTCAAATTTTTTCCAAAACCAATACCAGGATCTAGAATAATTTTATTATGCTTAATACCCTTCAATCTTAGAAGTTTTATTTTTTTTTCAAAAAAATCGTATATGTCTAGCAACTCATTTTTATATCTAGGATTTTTTTGCATATTTTCAGGAGTTCCTTGTGAATGCTGAATTACAAATGGTACTTTATATTTCTTTAATATATTTAAAGTTTGAGTGTCAAATTCTAATCCTGAGACATCATTAATTAATTTTACTCCTAAATTTATTCCTCTGCTCATAATTTTAGACTTTCTTGTATCTAAGGAAATTGGTATTTTTTTCTTAATTAATGATTTTAAAATTTTTTCAATTCTTTGCCATTCTAAATTTTCTCTAATTACTTTTGATCCTGGCCTTGTTGACTCACCACCAATATCAATCAAATTGGCACCACAGTTGAGTAAACTAATCGCATGATTAATTCCTTTTTTTTTTGAATTAAATTTTCCACCATCTGAAAAGCTATCAGGTGTTAAATTTAATACACCCATTATATTAGGTATCTTTGCAAAATTTAAATTTGAAAAATTTTTTTTTTTTGATTTAATTTTTTTTAAATCGGAATAAATTTTTCTTCTAATTAATTTAGGCAAATATTTTATTTGATTAACAAATATCTTTTTTTTTGAGTTTCTAGTTATTATCTCTATTTGATCAAATGAAATTTCTTTTATTCCATTAAGTGGTATAGTTTTATTTCTATTAACTAATTTTTTTGAGCTATTTCCATAGTAGAAATTACACAATCTTGTGTAATGTCTAGACATTAAAATTAATGAACAATTTTAGGTTTAAGTCCCATTGCACCTAAAGCGGAGCTCTTATCATCGTCAACTTTTAGATCTTGTTTATCAGCAGGGTATATATTTTTAGTAATTATATTTTCGATTTCTTCACCTGTTAATGTTTCATATGTCATGAGAGCTTTTGCAATTTTATGCAAATCATCAATTTTTTCGGTTAATATCTCTTTAGCTTTGTTATAGCCCTCATCAACTAATTTTCTAATTTCTTTATCTATCTTTTGAGCCACTTCCTCAGAAACTGATTGTGTTTGAGTTACAGATCTTCCTAGGAAAACTTCTTCTTGATTTTCACCATACTCAACTGGACCCATTTCTTCACTCATTCCGTATTTTGTAACCATGGCTCTCGCAAGTTGAGTTGCTTGATTTATATCTGAACCACTTCCTCCACCTGCACCCGTTGAAATATTATCTTTTCCAAAAATTACTTCCTCTGCCACTCTTCCTCCGAAACAGACTGCTAATCTTGCTTTCAAGTATTTGATTGAATGACCATGTTTGTCTCTTTCAGGTAAATTCATTACCATTCCTAAAGCTCGACCTCTTGGTATAATAGTTGCTTTATGTATTGGATCGTAACTAGGCATATTAAAAGAAACTAAAGCATGTCCGCCTTCATGATATGCTGTTAATTTCTTTTCATCTTCAGTCATAACCATTGATCGTCTTTCAGCTCCCATCATTACTTTATCTTTTGCATCTTCAAATTCATTTAAAGTAACAATTCTTTTATTTTTTCTAGCTGCTAATAATGCAGACTCATTTACTAAATTAGCAAGATCAGCACCCGAAAATCCAGGAGTTCCTCTTGCTATAGTTCTCAAATTTACATCAGGAGCCATCTTGATCTTTTTAACATGTACTTTAAGGATTTTTTCTCTTCCAATTATATCTGGATTAGAAACTACAACTTGTCTATCAAATCTTCCAGGTCTTAATAACGCAGGATCAAGAACATCTGGCCTGTTTGTTGCTGCAATTATAATGACACCTTCATTAGTGTCAAAACCATCCATCTCAACAAGAAGCTGATTAAGGGTTTGTTCTCTTTCATCGTTACCTCCGCCTAGACCTGCGCCTCGACTTCTTCCAACAGCGTCAATTTCATCAATAAAAATTATACAAGGAGAATTTTTTTTTCCTTGTTCGAACATGTCTCTCACTCTTGATGCTCCCACACCAACGAACATTTCTACAAAATCTGACCCAGATATAGTAAAGAAAGGAACACCTGCTTCACCAGCAATTGCCCTAGCTAATAAAGTTTTACCTGTACCTGGCGGACCGACAAGAAGTGCACCTCTAGGTATTTTTCCACCCAACCTACTAAATTTTTTTGGATCTTTTAAAAACTCAACAATTTCTTCAACTTCCTCTTTTGCTTCTTCTACTCCTGCAACATCATTAAAGGTTACTTTGCCTTTCATTTCATTCATCATTTTTGCTTTAGATCTTCCAAAGCCCATTGCTCCACCTTTACCGCCTTGCATTTGTCTCATAAAGAAAATCCAAACTGCTATTAACAATAACATTGGAAACCATGAAAGTAGGACACCAAATAATGAAGGCATCTTTTCTTCTAAAGGTGCCGCAGATATACTTACACCCTTCTCAGAAAGTTTTTCTATCAAATTAGGATCATTCGGTGAATAAGTTTTAAAGCTTTTACCATTAGCATACACACCATTTATATTGTTTCCTTGAATCTCAACTTTTAATACCTCTCCTTGTTCTACAGACTCCAAAAATTCTGAGAAAATTACCTCATTAGAACTTCTAATGTTTGATTGAGGACTCTTAAACATATTGTACAGACCAATCGTTAAAAAAACGATTATTGCCCACATTGCTAAGTTTTTAAAATTCATGCCTATAAGATAAGAATTATTATTAATTTAACAAGTCTATTTTTAGCCTTCTTTTGTCAAAATCACAGTATGATTTACCATCTTAATGACGCATCCTCCCAATGTTTCTTTTCTAAGTTTCCTCTCTCTAATTTTATTCAAAATATTCTCTATTTTTTTACCTCTTACAAAATTTGGCTTCTTTCCCACAAAATGAATTAAATCTGATAAGGACCTCAAAGCGACTTCGTGTGAATTATCAAAAAAGTTTTCTTTTAATATTAGTTCCTCTTTTTTATAGTTAAAAAGTGAGTTTTCTCTCTTATTCTTTTCAACATAAAACTTTATTGATTTATCAGACTCTTTTAAATTTTCTATTGTTAATTGAAATTTTTTCTTATCAAGTCCAAAATCCTCAAATTCTTTAATTAAGTTTCTTACTTTTATTCTATTAAATTTAACATCATTATTAGAAGGATCATCCACATAAAAATTGAATATAAATTTAGATAAAAATATTAGGTCTTTTTTGTCAAATTTTATTAAAGGTCTAATTAAATTTATATTTTCAATTTGAGTATTAGTCCCAAGTGATACAAGTCCTTTTAAGCCACTTCCCCTAGCCATTCTTAAAAAAAAGTTTTCGATCAAATCATCCATGTGATGACCTAAAATTAAGTTAGTGATTTTAAGCTTTTTGCATTTAGAGAGCAAAAGCTCATATCTTTTACTTCTAGCTAAAGATTGAATATTATTCTTGGGTTTTTTCCCATTCCAGGTAAGAACATGAGAATTTATTTTTAAAGATTTAAGAATTTTTTTTACTTTACGGGCCTCATAAGTAGACTCTTTTCTTAGCTTATGATCTACAATAAAAAACTTTGGATTTAGATTTTTTTTTAAAGCATATACTTTAGTTAAAAAGGCTAAAGCTAAACTATCTGTCCCCCCCGATACAGCGACTATAAAATTAGTATCTATTTTGAATGACTTTTCAAATTTATTAAAAATTTGATTTACTCTTTGGTTTAAAAGTCTTGATTTGTAGATTTTAGGAATTTTTTTTCTTACACTCAAATTTTTGAGACTCATACTTTGCTTTTTGAATTACAGACTGATTTGCATCTGGGTATTGTTTTTCAACACCACTAATCATCTTACAGCCTTGATCTTTTTCTCCAATCTGTATCATTGATACACCTAGCTTTAATAAATTAATAGGAGCTTTTTCTCCTTTTGGATATTTTTGATAACCTTCCAGATAAGCTGATGCAGCATCGGTATATAATTGTCTGATTCTAAACGTTTCGGCATACCAATATTGTGCATTTCCTGCCAACTTATGATCAGGATTGGAAATTACAAATTCTCTAAATGCTCTTTCAGCAGTGGGGTAATCTCCCACTTTTAAAAAACTTGTGGCAAACTCATACTGCTTAGACGCTGATACATCTGGTAAAATTTTTTCCTCTGCTTGAAATGTTTCGGTAACGATTGTGGCAGTCGTTTCAACTGATTGTATTTTCTGAGTCGTATCGCTTGTAGAATTATCTTTATAAGAAATTGACCCTAAGTCTTGTGGTTGAGATGAGCCTGGTAAAATTTCTGTATCTGACTCTGAACTTTTTTTTGAATTCAAATTAATAGTTTCGCCATTTGATAAAGTAGTTTCTAAATCTTGAAATCTTAACTGATTATCTGATTGAACTTTTGAAAGTCTATTTGATAACTTGTCTAATTTAAAATTTATTTCCTCAAATTTATTTGTAAGTTCTTGAAATTGATTTTCAATTTCAGATAATTTTAACAAGTGTCTTGTAAGTACATCTTCAGAGTTGCTGTCTAGATTTGATGAAGTTGAGTTTGTATTATTGAATTCACTTGAATTGGTATAAACAGCCTTTTCTAAAGTTTTTAAATCTTTTTTAATTATCTCAAGTGTATCGTAAATATTATGGTTTTCAGCGAGGGAAGGAAAATAAACTAAAAAATTGAAAAACAAAAAAAGTTTGCATTTAAATAATACTTTTAAGTATTTCATGTTATTAGGTTATGTCTAAAATAATGGCAAAAAAAAGACCTCTTAAATCATTTAAATTTAAGAGGTCTTAAATATTAATTGAGTATTTAATTTGCTTTTACAGTAACAGATCTTCTGTTTTTTGACCAAGCTAACGGATTAGACCCAGAGTCAACTGGTCTTTCCTTACCATAACTTAAAACTGAAATTCTGTCAGAAGATATACCGTAAGTCATTAAATAATCTTTAGTTGCATTAGCTCTTCTTTCGCCTAATGCTAAGTTATATTCTCTTGTTCCTCTTTCGTCAGCATGTCCTTCTAAAACAATTGTAATTTTAGAATTTTTTCTTAACCATGCAGCTTGTTTTCTAAGTGTTTCTCTTGATGCAGTAGTTAGTACTGACTCATTAGTTGCAAAAAATACTCTATCAGGAACACCTGAAGCTAAGTATTCAACTGTATCAGTTCCAGTATAAACATCACCTTGCATTTGTCCTGTAGTTTTTTTAGATGTAGCACATGCAGAAAGTGCTAAACATGCAACTATTATTAAAAATCCATTTTTAAGAATTTTGCTTAATTTCATTGTTACTCCTTGATCAATATTTCTTTAATCTTATATTTTCACAACTAATTAGATCTTTCAAGGCTAAAAATCAAGCGAATTAATTATTAATTACTTAATAAAGATGACCATGATGGGTCAGATCCATCGGTTGGGGTCGGAACCTGTCTCTCATTATACCCAGTTAAATCTATAGACCACAATTTTGCAGAAAAACCCTTTCCTTTAGAATCTGTTTTAGTCTCTCTATAAAAAATCAATACTCTTCCATTTGGAGACCAGGATGGAGCTTCTTGGTAAAAATTTTCAGTTAATAGTCTTTCTCCACTTCCATCTGTTCTCATAACACCAATATAAAATTTTCCTTTATGTAGTTTTGTAAATGCAATTAAATCTCCTCTTGGAGACCAAACTGGAGTACCATAGATTCCTTTACCAAAAGAAATTCTTTTAACGTTACTTCCATCACTTTTCATCACATAGATTTGTTGATAACCACTTCTGTCAGAGTTAAAAGAAATAAATTTTCCATCTGGAGAATATGAAGGTGATGTATCTATAGATGGATGATTAGTGATTTTTTCTACAATTCTATTTTCTAAATCCATTGTATAAATTTCAGAATTACCATCTTTGGCAAAACTCATAATTATTTTTTTTCCATCTGGCGAAAACCTTGGTGCAAAAGTCATGCCAGGAAAGTCTCCAACAACTTCTTGTGTTCCAGTCTCAATATCTAATAAATAAACCCTTGGCAAATTTCTAAAATATGAAAGATAAGTAACCATTTGACTAGTTGGATTAAATCTTGGAGTTAAAACAAGTTCATTTCCTAATGTTAAAAATTTATTGTTGGCACCATCTTGGTCCATGATTGCTAATTTTTTTACTCTTTGAGTTTTAGGTCCCTCTTCTGCAACATAAATTATTCTTGTATCAAAGTAACCTTTTTCACCAGTCAATCTCTCATAAACTTTATCAGTGATGATATGACCAACCCGTCTCCAATTATTTGGAACAGTTGTAAATGCTAGTGCCATCATTTCTTTACCTGCTAGCACATCCCACAATCTAAATTCTACTCTTAGTTTATCCTCCACATAAGTAACTTTTCCAGTAATCAAAGCCTGAGCTTTAATTAAGTTCCAATCTTCAAATCTAGGCTTTAAATTTGCAATATCTGGTTCTTGCAAAAACGCATCTTTATTTAATGGATTAAATAAACCGGAAATTCTTAAATTATTTTCTACGATTAAAGATATTTCTGAACCGATATTTTTTTTCTTAAGAATATTCTCAAAATTTTGTCTTGATTTTTCATCAATAGATAACGGTGATACTGCAACAGGCAATGGATTTAAATTACCCCTGGTAATATCAACCTCTATTAAACCAAATGATTTAACTGGTATTAAGATTATGATTAAAGTAATTAAAATATTCTTCATTTTTTTATTATTTATATTAACCTTCTAACATTTCTCTTGCATCAAAATTTAATTGTAATTCCTTCCATCTTTCGTAGCCGGTACTGGGAACTCTTAAAGGCTGACATAATTTAATAGCTCTTAAAGCACTTTCTGCTAATACTTTGTAAAAACCTTGTCCTGGTTTATTCATTCTTGCATGATCTAAAATCTCTGACTTAACCACTGATCCGTCAGGTTTTAATTCGAGTTTTATTCTGACAAGTAAATTTTCATTGTATGGTAATCCGAGTGGGATGCTCCAACAACCAAAAATTTGTGCTTTTAATGCATCCTCTTCACTCAAAGATAAACCTGTGTTCTCAAAATTTTTGTTTTGATCTTGGCTTAAATCTGGATTTTTCTTTAAAGTTTCTGCTTTACTCTCTTTAGATTTGTCGATTAAAGATGCAATATTATTTGGATCGAACAATTCCTCTTTTTCAAATTCTGATACTTGTTTAACCTCATTGTCAATTTTTTCAGGATTTTGTTTATCTTCTTTTATTTTTTCAACTTTCTTTATTTTATCCTCCGGCATTGGTACAGCATCTGGTTTTATTTTCTTCACTTTTTTCGGAGGAGCTTGTTCTGATACTAATTTTTTTTCTTTCTCTTTTGCTTTTTCAATTATTTTTTTTGCTTTAGGAGCAAATGGAATATTTGTTTTTTCAGTTATTTGAATTAATTCTACTGATACAATTGGTGGAAGATCAATTGGTTTTTTTGATAAAAAAGGAAGGCTCATTGCTGTTAAAAAAATTACAAATAGGTGTAAAACAGAGGAAATTGCAATACTCCTATTCACAAAAAAATTACCTTTCTTTGTAAGGTTCTGAAATTAATGCTACTTTTGTAAATCCTGAACCTGAAAGTAACCCCATAATTTCAAGAACTCTACCATAATTAATTGTTTTATCACCTCTCACATAAATTCTTGTATCAGTTCGATTTTTTGAAACTGCTAAAACTTTTGCAATAATTTTTTCATATTCAACTTTTGACTCTTGTATGAAAATTTCACCTTTTGAATTTATTGTTAAAGTTAAAGGTTCTTGTTCCTCTGGAAGAGAGTCTGCTGAACTTTCGGGTAAATCAACTTGAACTCCTACTGTTAATAAAGGCGCTGTTACCATAAAAATAATTAATAAAACTAACATCACATCTACAAATGGTGTTACATTTATTTCACTCATTGGTTCCTTTGATGAACGATTTAACTTAAATGCCATTCTAAATAATTGTTAAAAATCTTTTAGAAAAGTTTTCTAATTTTTGGGAATACTTTAAAGAGTCATTATTAAATTTGTTGTAAGCAATTACTGCAGGGATCGCTGCCAACAAACCCAATGCTGTAGCGAAAAGAGCTTCTGCGATTCCTGGTGCTACAATTGCTAAACTAGTATTTCTTGAAATTGCAATTGATTGAAAAGAATTCATTATACCCCAAACAGTCCCGAATAATCCTATAAAAGGCGCTGTTGATCCAACAGTTGCCAAAAAAGTAAATCCTTTTGTAATTTTAGACATTTGTTTTTCTATTCCAGTTTCTAACATTGAAGTCATTCTAGCATTCAAATCTGTTTTAGATCTTCTTTTAAGAAGATTGTGCATAGCATCTTTAAAAATAAGGGCCATTGGATCATTTATATTTCCTGGAAGATTATTGTAAAAAGACTCTGCAGATTTAGAATTCCAAAACTTAGTTTCAAATTCTTCTGAACTTTGATTGATTTTTTTAAATAATTTAAATTTTTCAATGATTACTGCCCATGAATAAACTGAGCATGCAATAAGAATGATAATTACTGATTTAACAATTATATCTGCTCTTAGAAATAAGTTCATTAGTGAAAAGTCAGCACTTGATGCTAGTCCAACTGCTTGTGATGAAATATCAGCTTCCATAAGATCTTCTCACACTTAAATGTGTCATGAATTTGACTTCAAAAATCTACGATTAATCCTCTTTTTGGTGAGTTTCATAGTAAAAACTTGCAATAAGAATAGCATCAGCTTTATTAGAATCTTTTTTTTTTGAAAGTTGTGTTGAAAAATAAGGAAATATTTCAATTGCTCTTGTTCTGCTAGCATCTTTTTGAGAATTAATTAAGTTAAAATATTTTTTCCATTTAGCTGGTCTCACAAAAAACATTGGTAGTTGCATTGCAGAACATATTCCTTTTAAAATCCCATAAGACTGACCAAAATTAAACATACTAGTTACCCCTTGTCCTGGCATTGCAGAAACTTGTTCTATTACAACTCTAATCTCATCATCTTTATTATTAATTCTTTTTAAAAATTCGTTATAAATTTGAGCGCCATTAACTTGTTTTTTATTTTTTTTACCCTCTGTCATTACTGGCATTTCAATTACTTCTATTATTTTTCCATCTTCAAAAAAACAAATTGAGCCCGAAATACCTGGATCTATACCAATTATAAGCATATCCTGTATCTAAGTTGAAAATTTAACATTTGAATAAATATTTTGTACGTCGTCATCATTTTCTAATGTCTCAAAAAAACTAATCAATTCTTTTTTTTTCTCTTCTGAAATCTCTACAGCATTTAAAGGCACCCACTCTATCCCTGTCGAAATAAAATTACTTATTTTTTTCTCCAACTCTTTTTTAACATTGTAAATATCATTTATTGAACACTGTATCTCATGAAATTCTTTATAGGATTTACACTCATTTGCACCAGACTCAATAGCAAGTTCTAAAATATCCTCTTCTGAAATCTCTTTTATATCAATTTTAATTACACCTAATTGAATAAAATTATGTGATGCTGAACCTTGAGTTCCTAAACTTCCTCCTGATTTTTGAAAAATTGTTCTTATATTCGATGCAGTTCTATTTTTATTATCAGTCAAAGTCTCAACTATAACAGCAACTCTATCAGGCCCAAAACCTTCATATCTCAAATTTTCAAAATTTAACTGATTACTCATTGAAGACTTATCTATAGCTCTTGCTATATTATCTTTAGGCATATTTGCTGATCTAGCAGCTTGTACAGCGGAACGCAATCTTGGATTCATAGCTGGATCTTTATCTCCTAGCTTAGCCGCTACAGTAATCTCTTTAGATAGCTTAGAAAAAATTTTTGATCTTTGTTTATCAGCTTTACCTTTTTTGTGTTTTATACCTGCCCAATGAGAATGCCCTGCCATAAAAAAAATTAAGTATTTTTTAAAAGACCTCCAAATATATAACTTTCGATACTATCTGCTAAGCCAGTTTCTAAATTGCAATTTACTATAACTCCACTCAAAGAAGCTTCCCCAATAGCTGGAAAATGTTTAACTGAGTCCTTTTTCATAAATCTATTAATAGAATTATCTTTATTCATACCTATAACTGAGTCATAGTCTCCACACATCCCTGCATCTGTTTGGTAAGCAGTGCCGTTTTTTAAAACTCTTGCATCATTAGTAGGTATGTGAGTGTGAGTTCCAATAACAAGTGTTGCTTTTCCATCAAAATAATGACCAATAGCATTTTTTTCACTTGTTATTTCTCCATGGAAATCAACAATCAGAAAATCATAATCCTTTTTTAAGTTATATTTTTCTAAAAATTCTTTTGAAATTTTAAAAACATCGTCACACTTCTTCATAAAGACATTTCCCATTAAATTTAAAACTCCTACTTTGTAATTTTTTTTTGTTTTATAAATCTCAAATCCTCTACCAGGAGCAGGTTCAAATAAATTTTTTGGTCTTAATAATCTTTTTTCCTTATCAATAAAATTCATTATATCTTTTTGATCCCAAACATGATTTCCAGTTGTAATAACATCAACTCCTTTATCAAAAAAAATTTTACAAATTTCTTTGGTTAAACCAACGCCAGTATCATCAGCATTCTCACCATTAATAATTACAAAATCGATATCTTTTTTTTTGATCTGATCTAATAAATCATTAGTAATCTTTCTACATCCAGATAATCCAACAACATCACCTAAAAATAAAATTTTCATTAAAAATTATTTGTTTGTTATAATAAAATCTAACCTAATATCATATTTATTAGTTGGTATTTTTTTTACTTTTTGAAAAGAGTAAGCAAATCCAATTGTTAGAACTTTTTTTCTTTTTTTAGCTTTCTTAATATATCTATCATAAAATCCTCCACCGTAACCAATCCTGTTGTAATTTTTGTCAAACGCTACAAGAGGTACTAACAAAATATCTGGATATTTTACCATTTTTGAGATTGGTTCAGGTATTCCAAATTTATTTATAACTAAAGGATCATTTGTTGACCATTGAAAAAAGTCCATTTGTGAATTTTTCTTGATTCTTGGCAATGTAATAATAAATTTTTCCTTTTCAAATTTTTCTAAGATTTGTAAAATGTCTATTTCATAATTATATGGGTAATAGCCCCCAATTATTTTACCTAGAATATTTTTTCTTTTTAAAATATTCAAAATTAAATCAAAATTAAAATTGAATTTTTTAATTTTTTTTTGTTTTCTAATTTTTAAAATTTTTTTTCTAATTTGAGATTTGTTCACAAAATTCTATTAAGATATTTTATCTATACTTGCTTTTTCTACGAAATTTGAAATCTCATCTGCAGCAGCATCAATTAACTTTTCATAATGTTTTTGATTAAGCTCAATTTCATCTTTTAATTCAATGTGATTTTTATTCAAATTTTTGATTTCTTCTTCTTTTCTATCTCTATATTCATAGACTAATGATTTTAGCTCTCTAAATTTATTTGAAAGTTCTTTAAATTCTATTTTTTTCTGCTCAACTTTTTTCTTAGTTTCATAATATTCATCCATCACTTTTACTGAAGTAATCAGTAAAAGTTTATTTTCACCAATATTTCCTAAATCATTTTTTAAGTCGTTAAACTTTTGATTGATTTGTATTAATAATTCTTCGAGATGTTCTTCTTGTCCATCATCACATGACAACAAAAACTCTTTGCCATTGAATTTTATAGTTACGTTTGCCATTTATCAATTTCGTCCATTAAAGTATTAGTTTCTTGATTTAATTCATCTATTTTTTCCGAAAATTCTAATCTTTTTTTTTCCTCAATTTTTTCTCTATTTTGTAGTTCCTCCAATTTTCTTGATAAATCATCATGCTCTTGCACTAAAGTTTTAAATTTTTTCTCTAATTCAGATTTTTCAATTTCTAATTGATTTTTTTGTTCTCCAAGCATTTTAATATTTTTATTTATATCTGGATCCTCTAGGTTTAAATTTTTTAGTTTTGCCAATGCGATATTAAGCTTTTTTTCTTTTTCAAGAATAGAATTCATATATATATATTTATATTATTAAATAGAATCTTCTAAGTCTAGACAGGATAAATTTGAGTAAATTTTATAAAGAATTAGCTAATTGTATTAGATTTCTCTCAATTGATGCTGTTCAAAAAGCAAACTCAGGTCACCCCGGAATGCCGATGGGAATGGCAGATGTTGCTACAGTACTTTTTAAAGATTTTTTAAAATTTAATCCAAAAAATCCTAGCTGGATTAATAGAGATAGATTTGTTCTTTCTGCTGGGCATGGATCAATGTTGCTTTATTCTCTTCTTTATTTAACTGGTTACAAAAGTGTTTCTCTGAATGATATTAAAAATTTTAGACAATTAGAGTCCATATGTGCTGGTCATCCTGAATATCATCCAAATACCGGTATTGAAACTACTACAGGTCCATTGGGACAAGGAGTCTCAAACGCAGTTGGCTTTGCAATATCAGAAGAAATTTTAAAAAAACAATTAGGGAAAGGAAAGATCAATCATAAAACTTATGTTCTCGCTGGCGACGGATGCTTAATGGAAGGCATTAGTCACGAGTCATTGAGTTTAGCTGGACATCTAAAATTAAAGAATCTTATTTTATTATTTGATAATAATTCTGTATCAATTGATGGTCCCACTAATTTAGCTGTTTCAGATGATCACGAAAAAAGATTTAAGAGCTACGGATGGGACTTCTTAAGAGTTAATGGTCATGATTTCAAAGAAATATCTAAAGCTTTAAAAAAAGCACAGAAATCAAAAAAACCTATCGCAATTTCATGCAAAACAACAATAGGTTATGGATCTCCAAACAAAGGGGGGAAGGCTTCATCTCATGGAAGTCCATTAGGTGAAGAGGAAATAAAACTGGTTAGAAAAAAACTAAAATGGAAATATGAGCCATTCAAAATTCCGACTGAATTATTAAGCGAATGGAGAAAAATTGGGGAAAAAGCCTCACAAAAAGCTCAGAAAAATAAAACAAACTTTTCAAATTTTAAAAATTTAAATTCATTTAAAAAATTAATTGAAAAAGCAAAAGTTGAGTATATTAAAAATACTAAATCAATTGCTACAAGGAAATCTTCTGAAATATTTTTGAACATTATAGCAAAATTTCCTTACTTAATTGGTGGTTCGGCTGATTTAGCTGGATCAAATAATACTAAAACAAAAGATCATAAAATAATTAAACCAGGGAATTTTTCAGGAAATTATATTCATTATGGAGTTAGAGAGCACGCGATGTGTGGAATAATGAATGGAATAGCCTTACACAGCAACCTAATTCCTTATGGTGGAACCTTTCTAATATTTAGTGACTATTGTAAACCCTCTATCAGACTAGCGGCAATGATGAAACAACAAGTTATATATGTTTTTACTCATGACTCTATCGGCTTAGGTGAGGATGGCCCAACTCATCAGCCAATTGAACAATTAACAAGTTTGAGGTCTATTCCAAATTTAAATGTTTTTAGACCTTCAGACACTATTGAAACTTTTGAGTGTTGGCAGTTGGCTCTAGAAAGTAAAAATACTCCAAGTGTAATTTCACTAACTAGACAAGGTGTCAATCCTATTAGACTTGAAAATTCTCTTAAAAATAAATCGTCTTTGGGTGCTTATGAAGTTTTGAGAACTGGGGATGCTATAAATGTAACAATTTTAGCAACTGGGTCTGAAACAATTTTAGCAAGTGAAGTGGGTCATAAATTAGCCACAGATGGTATTTATTCCAAAATCATATCAATGCCTTGTCAAAAAATATTTGATAATCAAAGTGAAGAATATAAAGACAAAATATTAGGCGAAACTGAACTTATAGTATCCATAGAGGCCTCAGAAACGAATTACTGGAAAAAATATACTGGTACAAATGGTTTAAATTTTGGAATTAACGATTTTGGAAGAAGTGCCCCGTATAAAAAAATTTATGACCACTTTAAATTAAATTCTGAAAGCATAGTAAAAAAAATTAAAGAAAAATTATGAAAATAAAAATTGGTATTAATGGAATGGGGAGAATAGGAAGAATGATTCTTCGCTCTATTTTTGAAAGAAACAAAAAAATAGAAATTAAACATATTAACAATAGAACAAATTCCACGACATGCTCAACTCTTTTAAAATATGATTCAATCCATGGAAAATTTAAAGCTGATATAAGCTATGATGAAAAAAATCTTATTATAAATAATAAAAAAATTTCTTTTGGTCAAGAAACAGATTTGAATAAAATTAATTGGAAAAAATACGATGTTGATTATGTATTTGAATGTACTGGAAAATTTAATTCTAAAGATAAATTGCAGCCACATCTTAATAGTGGAGCAAAAAAAGTGATTGTCTCAGCTCCATGTAAAGATGCAGATAAAACTATTGTCTTTGGAGTAAATGAGTCTGAATTAAATAAAAAAGATAAAATCGTATCTGCTGCATCTTGCACAACAAACTGCCTAGCACCAGTTGCTTATATTTTAAATGAAAATTTTGGAATAGAAAAAGGTTTTATGACAACCATCCATGCATTTACAAGCGATCAGAGAATTTTAGATAACTCACATAAAGACCCTAGAAGAGCTAGATCTGCTAGTCAATCAATCGTACCAACATCTACTGGTGCGTCAAAAGCTATAGGTAAAATAATTCCTTC
Source organism: uncultured Pelagibacteraceae bacterium (assembly GCA_902594395.1). GTDB lineage: Bacteria > Pseudomonadota > Alphaproteobacteria > Pelagibacterales > Pelagibacteraceae > Pelagibacter. The sequence continues at coordinate 12,120 of CACJLZ010000003.1, read as the reverse complement.
ATTAAAAGGAAAGTTAGAAGGTGTAGCTATGAGAGTGCCAACCCCAAATGTTTCATTAATTGAACTTGTCTTTTGTACAAAGAAAGATTTGAGTATTGAAAAAATAAATTCAGCATTTGAGAATTTTAGTAAAAAAAATAAAATTATTGAAATCACGAAAGAAAAACTTGTTTCTATTGATTTCAATCATAATCCTGCCTCATCAATTATTGATGCAAGTTTAACAAATGTGGTTGGCAAAAATATGGGAAAAATCTCAGCCTGGTATGATAACGAATGGGGTTTTTCAAATAGGATGTGCGATATAGCTGAGTATCTTCATAAAATTTCCTAATGAATTATATAAAAGACCAAGAAAATCTTAACAAAAAAAAAATTTTATTAAGATTGGATTTGAATGTTCCATTGAAGAATGGATCAATTACCGATGAAACAAGAATAAATAAAATTATTCCAATCATAAATTTTTTAATTAAAGAAAAATCAAAAATTATAATAATTTCTCATGTGGGAAGACCAAATGGCAAAGTGAATACCAATCTCTCACTTAAACCTATTTGTGAAAATGTAGAGAAAAAAATTAACCAAAAAATTAGATTGATTAAAGATAATATTTTTAAATTAAAAAAAGAAGATTTGTTTAAAGATAAGAATGATCAGGTAGTTTTTTTAGAGAATATTAGATTTTATGAAGAAGAAGAAAAAAATGACTCTAACTTTGCACAACATTTAGCTAAGCTTGCTGATTTATATGTAAATGATGCTTTTTCTTGCTCTCACAGAGCCCACGCTTCCGTAAGCAAAATTACCGAATTTCTCCCCTCTTTTGCAGGATTACAGTTAGCAACAGAAATTAGTGCTTTAAAAAAAGTTACGACAGAAATAAAAAAACCGATCACTTGTATTATTGGGGGATCAAAAATTTCAACAAAAATTGGAATAATCAAAAATTTAATATCTAAATTTGATAATATTATCATTGTTGGTGGGATGGCTAACAATATTATTAAATACAAAGGAAACCAAATAGGTAAATCAATTAAAGAGGAAAATTGTGATTTAATGATCAAAGAGATTTTTGAAACTTTAAAAAGTCATTCTTGTAAAATTATTTTTCCAGAAGACGTTTTAATTGGAAAAAATTTAGATGATAAACCTCAAATAAAAGAACTAAATAATATCAAAGATGATGACATCATTTTGGATATTGGTCCTAAAACATTAGATAAGGTAAAAGGTATTATTGAAAATAGTGAAACAGTTCTTTGGAATGGACCAGCAGGTTATTTTGAAAATCCAAATTTTGCTAATGGCAGTTACAATATTGCAAAAGCTATTACAAAAAAAAATAAAAATAACTCGATTTACTCAGTTGTAGGGGGCGGAGATACAATAGCTCTTATCAATAAAATTCAATTAATAGAAAATTTTAACTTTGTTTCAACTGCCGGTGGAGCATTTTTAGAATATCTTGAAGGAAAAGAGTTACCTGGTATAAAAGCTTTAAACTAACATGTCTGAATTAAATAACATAGCACTAAAGATACTTAACAATGGAAAAGGTATTCTTGCAGCTGACGAGAGTACCGCAACCATGACTAAGAGATTAGAGTCGGTTAAAGTTCAATCAACAGCTGAAAACCGTTTATTATTTAGAGAAACATTGTTTAGCGCGTCTAGTATGACTGAATGTATCGGAGGGGTAATTTTATACGATGAAACTATAAAACAAATAACCTCAAAAAAAAACAAAATCCCAGAATTGATTTCAGATATGGGCAGTGCCCCAGGTATTAAAGTTGATACTGGAGCAAAAGTTTTAGCTGGTTCACCAAACGAAAAAATTACTGAGGGTTTGGATGGATTAAGAGAAAGATTAAAAGAATATTATAAATTAGGTGCCAAGTTTACAAAATGGAGAGGTGTTTATAACATATCAAAAGATCATCCAAGTAAACTCTCAATACAATCTAATGCACATGCCTTGGGTAGATACTCTGCATTAGTTCAAGAATGTAATATGGTTCCAATTGTTGAACCTGAAGTCTTGATGGATGGCGAGCATTCAGCTAAAGAGTGTTATGAAAAAACTTCTGAAGTAATAAAAAGATGTTTTGAAGAATTAACCTTACATAAAGTTGATTTGAAAGGAATTATACTAAAGCCAAATATGATTTTGGCCGGTAATAAATGTAAAAACAAAATATCAAAAGAAGAAGTAGCAAAGTTAACTCTTAAATGTTTAAAAGACTCTGTTCCATCGGAGGTACCAGGAATAGCATTTTTATCTGGTGGTCAATCAGAAATAGAGGCAACAGAAAATTTAAATTTGATAAATAAATACAATGATACCGACTTTATAATGAGTTACTCTTATGGACGAGCTCTTCAGCAAAGCGCATTAAAATTTTGGTCTCAGGACACAAAAAATGTTGAAGGAACTCAAAAAATTTTTAACCAAAGAGCAAAAATGAACACATTAGCTGCTCTTGGTAAATGGTCTAAAGAACTTGAGAATTAATAAAAAAAAATTCATTTATCTCATTTCACCAACAAAAATTAATAACTCTTTCTATCAAGATTTTACTAAGGTTCTTCAACAAAAAAAAGTGAGTTTTTTTCAATTAAGGCTTAAAAAAGAAACTTTTAAAAAAAAAATAATCATCGGTGAAAAAATTAAGAAAATTTGTAAAAAATTTAAAGTCAAATTTCTTGTTAATGACGATGTTTTAGTTGCCAAGAGATTAAATGCAGACGGTTGTCATTTGGGTCAAAATGATATGGATATTATTAAAGCAAGAGAGTTAATTGGTGATAAGATAATTGGAGTTACCTGTCATAACTCTATAAAACTAGCAAAAGTAGCTATAAAAAATAGAGCTGATTACATAGCGCTTGGGGCCTTTCATCACTCAAAAACAAAAGTAATAAAATTTAAAGCTCATACCGATTTAATAAGAAAAGTGAAAAAAATTACAAAAATTCCAGTTGTTGCTATAGGCGGTATTAATTTTGATAATTATAAAAAACTTTTATTGAATAAAGCAAACTTTTTAGCTATCTCAGGCTACGTTTGGAATAATAAAAAATTAAAACCATTAGAAGCAATTAAAAAACTAAAATGAAAATAAATGCTGGAGAAATTAGAGTGGGCATGCTTTTAGAATATAAAAACGACTTATGGCAAGTTCTCAAAACACAACATGTAAAACCTGGCAAAGGTGGGGCGTTTGCACAAGTCGAAATGAAAAGTTTGAACAAAAATACAAAATTAAATGAAAGATTCAGATCAAGTGAAACTGTAGAAAAGGCTTCCTTAGAGGAAACAAAATATAATTATTTATACGAGGATGAAAATAACTATTTTTTTATGGAACCAAAATCTTTTGAGCAAATAGAAATTGAAAAAAAAATAATTGGAGAGAAAGGAAAATTATTAACAGAAAACTTAGAAGTTTCAGTAAACTTCTATGAGAACAAGCCAATTTCAATAGATTTACCTAATCAAGTTAGTTGTAAGATAAAAACAACAGATGTTGCTTTAAAAGGTCAAACAGTTTCTTCATCATATAAGCCCGCAACATTGGATAACGGTCTTAGTATACAAGTGCCTCCTTTCATTGAGTCTGAAGATGAAATCATTTTAGATACACGAACTTTAGAGTATATTAAAAAAATTTAATAATATGAACTCCATTTCTGCAAATTTAAATATCATGATTAAAGCTAGTGAGAAAGCCTCAAAAGTTTTGATAAGAGATTTTGGAGAAATAGAAAAATTACAAGTTTCAAAAAAAAGTCAAAGAGATTTTGTTACTAATGCAGACCTAAAAGTAGAAAAAATAATCATTGAAGAGCTGGAAAAGGCAAGACCAAATTTTTCAATTATAAGTGAGGAAAGAGGACAAAAAAAAAATAAAGATTTTGAAAATAAATGGATAATTGATCCAATAGATGGAACCACCAATTTTTTACATGGAATTCCACATTTTGCGATTTCAATTGGTCTTTCGTCGTTTAATGAAATTGTATCTGGATTAATTTTTGATCCAATAAAAGATGAGATTTTTTTTGCTGAAAAAAATAAAGGTGCTTTTTTAAATAATCAAAGAATTAAAGTTTCAAAAAAGAGAGATATCAATGAATGTTTATTTGCGATTGGTGATAATTTTAAAACGGAGGCTGATTTTATGTATAGAAAATCAGGTTGTGCAGCACTTGATCTAGCTTATGTTGCTGCAGGTCGATATGATGGTTATTTTCAAAAAAAACTTAATTTATGGGATATTGCAGCAGGATTACTTTTAGTTAAAGAAGCTGGGGGAATAACAAATGATATAAATCTCAACAATCTAGAAAATATAAAAATTATAGCCTCAAACTCAAACATTAACCAAGAATTTCAAAAAAAAGTACTTAACTTTTAATTGTTTTAAAAAAATCTTTTGTTATAAAACTATTATGAAAAAAAAAATTCACCCAAACTATCATCAAATAAAAGTTGAAATGACCGATGGCACTCTTTTTGAAACTAAATCTACTTGGGGCTCAGAAGGAGATATTCTAAAACTAGAAATTGATCCAAAATCACATTCTGCTTGGACTGGTGGTAAACAAAAGTTGATGGATAAAGGAAGAATAAGTAAATTTAATAAAAAATTTCAAAATTTTAAATCAGAAAAAAAATAAATGTCTAACGCACCTTTAATGCCGATGGCAACAGCTGTGTGGCTCGTTGAAAACACTACTTTAACGTTTAAACAAATTGCTGACTTTTGCAAATTACACGAAGTAGAAGTTCAAGGTATTGCAGATGGTGAAGTTGCAAAAGGTATTAAAGCTTATAACCCAATAATGACTGGACAATTATCAAGAGAAGAAATTGAACTTTCATCAAAAGACAAAAATAGACCTCTTCAAATTAAGAATTTAGATATTGAAATATCTAATCAAGAAAAAAAAATTAAAAAGTACGTTCCTTTATCAAAAAGACAAGATAAACCGGACTCTGCTCTGTGGTTGATAAAGCAACACAATATTCTTAAGGATTCTCAAATAGCAAAACTTGTAGGAATTGCCAAAAATTCTGTTACCTCAATAAGAAATAAAAGCTATTGGAATTATAATAATTTAAGCTCAAAAGATCCGATCGCCTTAAATTTATTCACTCAAAAAAATCTTTTGGATGCGATTGCAAAAGCTGAAAGAAGAGTAAAGAGAGAGAAAAAAGAGAAAGAAAAAAATAATGTTCTTAATAAAAATTAAAAAAATATGGATAAATTTAATAGACATAAAATTATAAAGATGATAGTTACATCTTCTTTTGGAGGTATTTATTAAGATCGAGGTAAAAGATAATAATGTTGAACAAGCTTTAAGAGTTTTAAAAAGAAAACTCCAAAGAGACGGTTTTTTTAAAATAATTAAGCTAAAAAATACTTATGAAAAACCATCTGAAAAAAAGAAAAGAATACTTCAAGAGAATATCAAAAGAGTAAAAAAATTAAACAAGCTTAAAAATAGAATTTAAATTATCGCGGGGTGGAGCAGTCTGGTAGCTCGTCAGGCTCATAACCTGAAGGTCGGCGGTTCAAATCCGTCCCCCGCAACCAATTAAATTTTAAATTTAGATTTATTACTATCAATTAAAAACGCTCTAACCGTTTCCAATGTTAGCTGATTAAATGATTTTCCAAACTTTAGAATTTTTTCAATAATTGCTGGTGGAATAGTAATGATATGACAACCTAGTTGTTTTGCTTGAATATAATTATATGGCTCTCTAACACTTGCCCATAATATTTCGACATTCTTATAATTTTTTGCCAATTTAATACTTTTTTTAAATTCAGGCACAGGATCTTTACCTGTATCACCAGCTCTTCCAGCAAAAATAGATATTATTACTTTGGATTTTCTATTTATAACTTTCAAAATTTTTTTTGTTTGACTAGATGTATAAACTGCCGTTATGTTTAGTTTAATGTTTTGACTATTTAATTCTTTAATTGTTTTTCCACTAAATTTATTTTTTGAATTTACAACTGGAACTTTTACATAAACATTTTTTCCCCATTCACTAATCTTTTTTCCTTGTTTTACCATTGACTTATGATCGTCAGCAAAAACCTCAAGAGAAATTGGTTTTTTATTACAGACTTTAAGTAATTGTTTTGAATATAAATTATAATTTTTAGCACCTGCTTTTCTCATCAGGCTTGGGTTTGTTGTAAAACCTTTTACAATCTTTTTTTTATTAAATTTTTTTATTATTTTTAAGTCTGCAATATCACAAAAAATTTTGGTATTCATTCTAACCTATAAGTTTTTTGTAATATCCTCTGTCATTTTCTTTGCATCTGCAAATAACATTAGAGTGTTTTCCTTATAAAACAAATCATTATCTATACCCGCATATCCAGGTGACAAACTTCTTTTAACAAATAAAACTGATTTGCACTTCTCAACATCAAGGACAGGCATCCCGTAAATAGGACTTTGAGGATCAGTTTTTGCTACAGGGTTAGTAACATCATTAGCACCAATTACAAAAGCTACATCCGCATTTGCAAAATCGTTATTTATTTCCTCTAATTCAAAAACTTCATCGTATGGAACATTAGCCTCAGCTAATAAAACATTCATGTGTCCAGGCATTCTTCCTGCAACAGGATGAATTGCATAGGAAACTTTAATGTCATTTTTCTTTAAAGTATCTACCATTTCTCTAAGAGCATGTTGGGCTTGAGCAACAGCCATTCCATACCCTGGCACTATAATAACAGAAGAAGCATTTTTCATCAAAAAAGCTGCATCATCTGCATTACCACTTTTTACTGGTCTTTGTTCTTTTTTTGTAGCACCAGAAGTATCTTCAGTCGCTCCAAAACCTCCAAGAATAACATTAAAAAATGAACGGTTCATACCTTTACACATTATGTAAGATAAAATTGCCCCAGAAGAACCCACAAGAGCACCTGTAATAATTAGAGCTGTATTTTCCAGAGTAAACCCTATTCCAGCAGCTGCCCAACCCGAGTAAGAGTTAAGCATTGATATTACCACTGGCATATCTGCTCCACCTATTGGAATAATTAAAAGGAATCCTATTAAAAAAGATACAGCTAATAGTACCCAAAATAAATTAGATGATTGAGTTGAACATAATAAGTAAATCAAAATTACTATTGAAACTAAAATTATAGCATTCAAGGGGTGTTGACCTTTAAACGTGATTGGTGAACCAGACATAATTCCTTGAAGTTTTAAAAAGGCTATTATTGATCCTGAAAATGTTATAGCACCAACTGCTGCTCCTATAGACATTTCAATTAAACTTCCAAGTTTAATATTTCCAGGCTGTCCCAGGTTAAATGCTTCAGGATTTAAAAAAGCAGAAATTGCAACAAATACAGCTGCAAGTCCAACCAAACTATGGAAGCCTGCTACTAATTCTGGCATTGCTGTCATTGGTATTTTGTAAGCTATGAGCGCACCAATAGATCCACCTATCAAGATAAAAACTAAAACAAAAATGAAACCACTTGAAAAGTTGCCTACAGACAAAAAAGTCACCGTCACTGCAATAACCATACCTAAAATTCCAAATAGGTTTCCTTGTCTAGAAGTTTCAGGCGAAGATAGACCTCTCAAGGCAAGTATAAATAATACACCAGAAACTAAATAAAAAATTGCTGATAAGTTTGCAGATATCATTATTTACCTTTTTTCTTTTTTTTATACATTGCTAACATTCTCTGAGTTACAAGAAATCCTCCAAATATATTTATTGCAGCCAAAGCTATCGCAATAAACCCAAAAATACTTGATGTGTTAAATATACTTTCAGAATTTCCTGACAAACCTGCAATAATCGCTCCAACAATAATTACCGATGAAATAGCATTAGTAACTGACATTAATGGAGTGTGTAATGACGGTGTTACACTCCAGACAACATAATATCCTACAAATATTGAGAGAATAAAAATACTAAGTCTAAATATTAAAGGGTCAATTTCCATATTATAATCCAATCAACGTCTTTTTGATTATCTCGTCATCTAAATCTATATCTATTTTTTTCTTTTCTTTATCCAATAAATTATCAACAAAATTAAAAATATTTTTCGCATATAAATTAGAAGCAGAGACAGGTAGTTTATTTAAAATATTCCTCTCTCCCATTATTCTTACTCCATTTTTTTCAATTACTTTGTCTGCTTCTGTGTAAGCTGTATTTCCACCTTGAACAGCAGCTAAGTCGTATATTACTGAGCCAGGTTGCATATTATTTAACATGTTTTCTTTTATAATTAATGGTGCTTTTTTTCCAGGGATTAAAGCTGTACAAACTACAATATCAATTTTTTTTAAAGTTTCTGCTAATAAGTTCTCTTGTTTTTTTTTAAATTCTTCAGAAGCTTCTTTTGCGTATCCTCCCTCAGTTTCAAGGTTTTCAGACCCCTCTACTGTTAAAAATTTTCCACCTAAGCTCTCCACCTGCTCTTTGGAAGCCATTCTTACGTCGGTAGCAAAAACTATCGCACCCATTCTTTTAGCAGTTGCAATTGCTTGAAGTCCCGCAACACCTGCTCCCACAACTAAAACTTTTGCCGCTGGAATTGTTCCTGCTGCAGTCATCATCATTGGTACAGCTTTTTCAAAATTTGCAAATGCCTCTATGACAGCTTTATATCCTGCAAGATTTGCTTGAGATGATAATATATCCATAGATTGTGCTCTAGTAATTCTAGGAAGCATCTCCAATGAGAAAACATTCACTTTTTTTTTAGATAGAATTTCTATTTTGTTTTTGTTTTCGTAGGGATTAAAAACTCCAATTAAATTTTGATTTTCTTTAATTAAAGAACTTTTTTCATCAGACAGCATTCCTAATTGAATGATTACATCTGAATTAGTCAAAATTTCTGTTTCGTCATTTGAAATTTTAGCCCCAGCTTCCAAATATTCCTTATCATTTATTCCTAAATGTGATCCGTAGTCTTTACTTAAAAAAATTTCAAAACCAAGAGATAGATATTTCTTAACAATTTCTGGGGTTACAGCTATTCTCTTCTCTAAAGTCTGATTTTCTAAAATAGATCCTACTTTCATTCCAGGAATCTATAACAAGAAAATTGCCATTAAAACTAAAACTACAACAACAGCGACAGTTCCCCACAGAACAAACTTAGTAAAATTATTCCAAGTGTTCTTATGGTCTTCGTTATCCATGAAAAAGTTATTTTTGTCTGGCTTTGAATTTGGGGTTTGTCTTATTAATTATGTAAACACGACCTCTTCTTTTAACCAGCTTAGAGTTAAGATCTCTTTTTTTAAGTGATTTCAATGAGCTTTTAATTTTCATAATTTTAAGTAAATGCTGGCAACGACCTACTCTTCCATGTCTTAAGACAAAGTACCATCGGCGCTGAAAGGCTTGACTTCCGAGTTCGGGATGGGATCGGGTATAACACTTTCGCAATAATTGCCAGCAGGTTTTTATATAATAATATCAATGTTTGTAAATATTAATTTTTAAGTAATAATGTACTAAAAACTTATAAGATTGAGAACTTTTTGATTAATAGTAATAATTTAATTTTAAAAATTGATGAATAATTTGGATTTGAAAAATGGAATATTATCTTAAATCTAGCAAGCAATTTTATGAAAATCACAGCGATTCAAGATTAAAATTTATAAAAAAAAAAGAATTTTTATTTTTAGAAATTTCAAAATTTATAAATAATTGTATTAATAATTCTAAAGAAGTTTTTGTGTTTTGTGCAGGAAATTCAATAATATCCAGCAACATCAAGTCAGATAAAATTAATATTAAAGAAATAAATAAAAGTTACAAAAATAATCATGATGATAATATCACTTATAAAGATGACTTTGAAAAAAAAGATATTGAAAATTGTGATCACTTGATCATAGCTGATATAGAACATCAAAATAATCCTGCTTTAAATTTGCTAAAACTTTCAAATTCGATTAATGACGATGCAAGAATCATAATTCTATCAAAGAATTTTTTTTGGATGTTTATAATCAAAATGCTAAAGTTTTTTTTTAATTTTTCACCGAAACAAAATAACTTTCTTCCATCTTCTTATCTCTCAAATTTGTATTCTAGTTGTAATTTAGAAATTGTAAGATCTGAAAAAATAATAGCTTTACCAATTAAGATTCCGTTTATCACAAGTTTTTTCAATAAAATTTTTAGATTGCCTATTTTAAATTCGTTTTGCATCTTAAATATAACTATTTTAAAAAAGATTAATACATTCTCAAGTGATCAAAATAAAAAAGTTTCATTTATAATTCCTTGTAAAAATGAGGAAAAAAATATTCCCCTTTTTAAAAATCAGATAACAGTTTTAAATGAAAACTTTGAATTTTTATTTGGAGATGATAATTCATCTGATCAAACCAAAGAGCAGATTGATAAGATAAAAAATGAACTTAAAAATAAGGAAATTAAGTTTTATAATGGACCTGGCATATGTAAAGCTCAAAATGTATATAAAGGAATTGAAATTGCTAAAGGAGAAATAATAGTCATCTATGATGCTGACCTCACGGTAAGTTTTGAAGATATAAATTTTGCAATAAATATTCTTAATAACTCTAACGCAGATTTTATAAACTGTACCAGAATGATTTATCCCCAAAAAGAGGGGGCAATGAAGAAATTTAATTTTTTAGGAAATAGCTTTTTTGCCATTTTATTTAGCATCTTATTTAAGAAAAAAATTACTGACACCTTATGTGGAACAAAAATTTTTTATAAGAAAGATTGGTACAAAATTAAAAAAGATATATCAAATTGGGGTGCTAAAGACCTATGGGGTGATTTTGACTTATTAATTAGTGCTTATAAAAATAATCTTAAAATTCTGGAGGTTCCAGTCACTTATTTTGAGAGAACAGAAGGTAAGACTAAAATGACAAATGTAATTGCTAATGCATCAAGAATGTTTTGGATTGTAGTTTATTCTTTTTATAAGTTGAGATTAAAAGACTAAATTTTTTTTAAAATCATATATGAAAAAAAATAAATAAATATATTTATTGTAATTAAAGTTATCAATAAACCTGTATGATTATAAAATTTTGATCCAATTACAAAAATGACAAAATTATAAGAATTTAAAATTAGAGCAGTAGTAATATTTGATAATAATTTTCTATTAATTTTTTTATTTAGTTTTTTAAATAACAATTGATGTAAATGTTCATTATCAGGTAACATTGGAGATTTATTTGTCAATTTCTTACGTATTATTGAAAAAAGAATTTCCATCGCTGGGTACCACAGAAGTAAAATTACAAAATAAGGTGATATTAAGTTATTTGACACATGGAGTTGGATCAATAAATATGAAAATAAAAGTCCTATTAGGTACGATCCATTATCACCTAAATACAATCTATTAAGTAAATTTAAGATTAATATAGTCAATAAAATATAGATTAAAGTTAAGCTATCAAAAACTAAATCAAATTTTAGAAAATGAAGTAAACAAATTATCAAAAAATAGTAACCTAAAGATAAAGTGTTTAAACCATCAATAAAATTTGATCCATTTATTACTATTAAAATACAGAATGTTACAAAAAAAATATTTATAATTTTATTTGAAATAATTTTATCTAATATATCTATCCGGGTAGTTGTAATCTCTAATTCTCCAGCAACAGCTAAAGTAAAACAGATTATTATTTGAAATAGAAATCTTTTATTTGCTGATATGATTTTTTTTAAATCTGAGAGAATACCTAAAATAAAAGTACAAAAAAAACAGAGATAGATTAATTCATTATTATCAAAAAAAAAGTAAGTATAAAAAATTAATAAAATTATACCTCCTGTCAAAGGCACACTTTTTATAGATGAAAATTTTTGATGTAAATCACCGGTAAAACTTGGAAGTAATTTAGTATTAATTGCTAACTCGTTAATCAAAGTTGATACTAAAAAAATAATAATAAATTTTTCCATTAAAGATTTTTTAAAAGATAATTTTTAGATAATATTAATAGGCATATTAATGATTTGAATATACTATAATTCATGTAATTTCTGTAAACCCTATATCCATCAAAAAC
>CACJLZ010000002.1 GCA_902594395.1 uncultured Pelagibacteraceae bacterium | reverse complement strand
GCAAGACTCTTAATTGCATTAATTTATTAGAGTATTTTTTACTTGTTTCTCCACCTTTAAATAAAGTTCCAATACCAAGAATTAAAACCAAACCAACTGCTATCAATAAGATTATAGATAAAATTTTTACTAATATTCCAGAAATCATAAAATTATAGTAGGCTGTTTTACAGATAAAAAAACATAAATCAATTACTATGACATTTTGCCTTGATACAACCATAATAAAACCAGAAAAAGATGTGAAAATTGAAAACGCAGTTATTTTACTTCACGGGTATGGAGGCGATGGTAAAGATATAAGTATGCTTTCATTAAATTGGAAAAGGCACCTTGCAAATACAATTTTTCTCTGTCCAAATGGTCACGAACCTTGTCCAATAAATCCATCTGGATATCAATGGTTCGATCTTACAAAAGATGATCCAAAGTATATCTTAGAGGAGTCAATTAAGGCTGAAAAAAAACTCAATCAATTCATAGATGAAATAAAGATTAAATATAATCTAGAAAATAATAAGATTTGTTTGTCTGGTTTTAGCCAAGGATGTATGATGTCAATTAACCTAGGACTTACATCTAAAAGCAAGTTTAGTTGTGTAGTAGGTTTTTCTGGTAAGATTATTGATCAAGAGGATCTCAAGCAAAGAAAGAAAACGCCAACAAGTATCTTATTAATTCATGGTGACTCGGATCATGTTGTCTCACCTAACTATATGTTAGAGGCAAAAGATTTCTTTATTAGATCAAATATTGAAATAGAGACCCATTTAATTAGAAATTGTGATCATCATATTCCAATAGAGGCCTCTAGTATAGCATTAAATTATATTTTAAAAAAATTTAAATGAATTCTAAATATTGAATTCATTTTTTATTTAAGTTAAAATTTAGTCGTGAATAATTTTATTGAACAAGATGTGTCATTAGAAAAATGCCCTGCGTTGGTTTTAAACGCAGATTATAGACCTTTAAGCTATTACCCTTTATCATTATGGTCTTGGCAAGATACAGTAAAGTCAGTTTTTTTAGATAGAGTAATTATAGTTAATAGTTATGATAGAATTGTTAGAAGTCCATCGTTTAAAATGCAGCTTCCAAGTGTTATTGCTCTCAAAGATTATATAGTCCCACAATCTCAACCAAGTTTTACAAGATTTAATGTCTTTCTAAGAGATAAATTTTCATGTCAATACTGTGGAAGTGGGGAGGAATTAACTTTTGACCATCTTTTACCAAGATCAAAAGGTGGAGAAACACACTGGGATAATGTTGTAACAGCATGTTCTGCATGTAATGTTAAAAAAGGTGGAAAATTATTAAAATCTTCTGGAATGAAACTCAATCAATATCCTTATCAACCATCAACAGAGGACTTACATAAAAATGGCAAGAATTTTCCCCCAAATTATTTACATAAAAGTTGGATGGACTATTTATATTGGGATGTTGAGCTAGAAGCTTAAAATTAAATTTTCTCAGAAATATTTATTGCTAATTTAGATCCAGTTTTGATAATTTTGTCCATTATAGCGTAAAAGCCTTTTTTTGTTGCACCCTCCTCATAAGCAATATCCTTATGATCTAATTCATCTTGTCTAAATTTTGTAATTTTCTTTTTTAATTCTTCCTCTTCAGGACCAAGCTGATTAATTTGATCTAAATAATGTTTATCAATAACTTCTTCAACGGATGCTGTACATAGCATTGCAGCTTTTTTGCCTAATAATGTAGAGCCAAAACCCAAACCAACACCTAGTAAATCCCATAAGGGTAAAAATTTTGTTGGTTCTATATTTCTTTTTTTTATTTCTTTTTCAAAAAATTGACAATGTTCTATTTCGTGTTCTTTCATATCTTCAATTGTTTTTTTTAAACTTTCATTTTTTACAATAGTGTTTAAAGCTAACAATTGGCCTTCATAGATTTTGACAGCACCTCTCTCACCAGCATGATCAACTCTAATAAATTCCTGTACTCTTTTATTTGTTTTTTTCATATTTTTTAAAAATTTTTAAAAGTGTTATAATAAACAGTAAACTAATTACAATATTAATGCTTGTGAGCGATAATCCAAAAATCCTAAATGTCACATCTTTACAACTTATTGTTTTTTCACTTAATTGTTTAAGCAAATCTTCTTTAGTGACAATTTCTGTCGAACTCTTTGCTCCACAAACAGATGACTCCTGAAAAAAACCTTGTTCAATTCCAAAATGATAAAATGAAATTGCAAAAGAGAAGATAAAAGTAAGGATTAATAACATAACTAAGAATTTCTGATTTTTTCTAATTAAAAAGATCGCCATTATTATCATAATGCTTAATCCATAGGGAATTCTCTCTATTAAACATAAATTACAAGGCTGATGTCCAAGAATATATTCTATAAAAAAAGCAGAAATTAAAGCAATAAAGCTAAATAAAAAAATTATTTTTAAATAAAATTCAGCTTTTAAATTAAACATTAGATTTAAAAATTAGATAAACTACTAATCCAACAATAACAATTAATATTCCAATTATCGTAAACCATTTTGACCCATGTTTATCCATAAATTCATTAAATAGATCTCCAAACTTATAAGAGAAATATGACACTAAAAAAAATCTTAATCCTCTAGAAATTAAGCTTATTAAAATAAAAATTAAAAAGTTAAAACCTATGAGACCACTCGTAATCGTAAAAACTTTATAAGGAAGAGGTGTAAAACCTGCTAAAAAAAGTATTCCTAGCCAAGCATAAAAACCATCATTTCTAATTAAGCTTTCTTTTATATTATCTAGTTTATTCTCATAACCATAAAAATTCATGATTTGAGCTCCAAACTCAAAAAAGAATGCTCCAATTATGTAACCGAGCATGCCACCTAAAACTGAAAATATTGTTGTTATAAGGAAAATTTTTTTAAATTCATTTTTTTTGGAGATTACCATTGGAATAACCATAACGTCAGGAGGAATAGGAAAAAATGAACTTTCAACAAATGACACAATCGCTAAATAGTATTTAGAACTTTTGTGACCTGCCAAATCTAAACATTTTTTGGAAAGATTTTTAAACATTTTTTGGTTTTAATATAATTTTAGTTCTTATACTATTTAATATATTATTTAACAATCGGGGCGAATGGCGGAACTGGTAGACGCGCACGACTCAAAATCGTGTTTCGCAAGAAGTGAGAGTTCGATTCTCTCTTCGCCCACCAAATTATGCAATTAAGTAGAATAAATAGTTTAGTAGAACTTTTTTTTACAAAGTATAAAGAAATAAACTCAGTTACTGATAAGCCATTTTTAAAATGGTTAAAAGAAAACAAAAAAGATTTTTTGACTTGGGAGCAAGTTTCTACAAAAATCCAAATTTTATCTGAATACTTAAAAGCAAATTTAGCTGACGGAGACCGATGCATCCTATTATCTGAAAATCGACCTGAGTGGCTTATCTCTGACATATCAATTATGAATGCAGGTGGGGTTACGGTACCTTTATTTACAACTTATTCAGAAAAAGATTATGAATATATCATTAATGATTGTAACCCAAAAATTTGTATCGTCTCCAATGAAACCCAATTAAACAAAATAAAAAAATTTATCTCGGATGAAATAAAAATTTTATCTATTGAAAACATAAATGAAAGAGTCGAGAATATAGAAAATATATTTAATGAATATTCTAAAAAAAAGAAATCAGGTACTGATTTAATTTTTAATCAAAACCTTGAAAGGAAAGACCTTGCTTGTATAATTTATACATCTGGAACAACTGGCAATCCTAAAGGAGTAATGCTCAGTCATGGAGGAATTCTATCAAATTGTGAAGGAGCTCAAGAAATATTAAATCAATTAGTTCAAAATAGTGAACCTACTTTTTTAACATGGTTACCTTTGTCTCATTCATATGAGCATGCAGTTCAATTTGTTCAAATCTCGCTTGGTGCAAAAATTTATTATGCTGAAAGTCTAGAGAAGTTATTATCCAACATGTCTATTGCAAAACCTACTATTATGACAGCAGTGCCAAGATTTTATCAAAATTTGTACAGTAAAATTTCAATGAATTTTTCAAAGCAAAAAGGTTTTAAGAAAAAACTAATATCATCCACTATCTCAATCGGAACAAAAAAACTGAATAGTGAGAATTTAACATTGAAAGAAAAATTAATTAATTTTCTTTGCGAAAAACTGGTAAGAAAAAAGATTAAAAATCAATTTGGTGGAAAACTGAAAGCCTTTGTATCTGGGGGTGGCGCTTTGGACCAAAAAATTGGAGAATTTTTAAATGCTATAGGATTGCCCACCCTTCAAGGCTACGGTCTTACCGAAGCCTCACCTGTGGTAAGTTGTAATATTCCAGGAAAAATCAAAATCGAGACAGTTGGTCCTCCTTTTAAAACAAACCAAGTAGATATAGCTGAGGATGGTGAAATTTTAGTCAAAGGTGAAAATGTAATGCTTGGTTATTGGAACATGGAAAAAGAGACAGCTGATGTCATAAAGAATGGCTGGTTGCATACTGGTGATATTGGGGTGATTACACAGGATGGAAATTTAAAAATTACTGATAGAAAAAAAGAAATAATAGTTAGTCTTGGAGGAGATAACATTTCACCATCTAAAATTGAAAATTTATTATGTTTAAATGAAAAAATTAAACAAAGTTTTGTTTACGGAGATAAAAAAACTTATTTAGTTGCTTTAATTGTATCTGAAAGTGAAGAAAATAGAAAAAATATTGAAATTTATTTAGAAAACTTAAATAAAACTTTATCTTCAGTTGAAAAAGTTAAAAAATTTAAATTAATTAAAGAAGAATTTACAATTGAAAATGGAATGTTAACGCCAACATTAAAACTAAAAAGAAAAAAAATTTTGAAAAAATATAAAGATGATTTAGAAAAACTTTATTAATTAAATAAAAATAATTGATTATAAAGCGCATAAACATTAACTTTTTTACACATTAGATTATAAAAATTTTTTTTATTTTTAATTTTTATTTTTGAAAATTAAAACTTTAATTAAAGAATTGACATAACGTATATAAAAAAATAAAAATAAGTTAATTACGAATCATTTTGATTCGTTTAACTAAAAAAGGGAGCTAAAGATGCCTAAGAGAAGAAAAAAAGCAAAGAAGGCTAAGAAAAAAGCTAAGAAAAAAGCTAAGAAAAGAAGAAGAAGATAATAACTTAGTATTCTTTATAAAAAACGCTTCTCATAACTTTTTGTGTGAGAGGCGTTTTTTTTATTCTTCAATTCGATCCTCATCATCTGAAATTGGTTCTTCAACAGGTAAATCGTTATTGTTTGAAGTTTTTGGAGTTTTATTTTCCTCTTTAATTTCTTTATTAGAATTTCTTTTTAAAGCTTTGTCTAATTTTTTTTGTGTATCATCTTTTGATAAATCCAACACTATTTGAAACTCTGAGATAATTCTTTCATAAGCTTTTTCAAAAAGTTGTCTTTCACTATAAGATTGATCAATCATTATATCATCTCCCTTATTTAAATCCCTTACAACTTCAGCAAGTTCATAGATTTTCCCAGACGAAATTTTTGCTTCATATTCTTGAGCTCTTCTACTCCACATCGATCTTTTAATTTTAGGTTTGCTTTTTAGAATGGATATACTTTTATTAACTTGATTAATTGTAGATAATGGACGTAAATGAGATTGTTTATTTACTGGTACCATTCCATTTGCTTTATCTTTTTCAAATTTTATAATGTATGTTTCGACATCTATTCCGCCAATATTGATTTTTTTGAATTCAGTAATTTGTCCTACTCCATGTTTTGGATATACAACGTAGTCTTTTATTTTGTATTCTCTCTTTTCTGTACTTTGCTTTTTAACTTTCTTAATTTCAGGTTTTAATTCATTATTTTTTGGAATTCTTAAATTTTCTGTTTTTGTCTCAATTTTTTTTTCATTTTTTTTAATTAGTTTTTTTGAAGATTTTGAAATTACTTTTAAATTTTTTTTATTTTCTTTAGTTTTCTTTATTTTTGATTTTCTTGCTTTAATTATTTTTTTAATTTTTTTTGTTTTTGATTTTTTTTTAAAGGTTTTCTTTAAAATACTTTTCAAACTTATTTTGCTCATCTTTATATTTTTCATGATCCGCAGGTGGATCTTTTTTTTCACTTATATTGGGCCAGATTTCAGAATATTGACGATTGATTTCTAACCATTTTTCGCTACCAGGCTCTGTATCAGCTTTAATTGCATCTACTGGACATTCCGGCTCACAAACGCCACAATCTATACACTCATCCGGTTTAATTACAAGCATATTTTTTCCTTCATAAAAACAATCAACCGGACACACCTCAACACAGTCCATCAATTTACATTTGATGCATTTATCGTTTACTATGTAAGTCATTTTAGAATTTCTTTTTTAATTTTTTCTTTAATATCTCCCATTAATTTACTGTCAATATATAATAATCCAGTTAATCTTCTCATTAAGTTTGTTTCATAAATATCCGCCTCATTATTTGAGTAAATTACTCTCCAAAGTGTCTCAACTATCTTAATCTTATTTTGTTCATCCATATTTTTTACCTCTTTAGTAAAGTCTAATATTTGATTGGAATTTTCTTCTGCTTTTTTACCATAAGTCAATATCATTTCTATGTTTTCGTTATCAGCACCTATTTCTAAAAGAGCTTTTTTAATAATTTTCTCTTCGTTTATTGAGAAGTTTTCATCAATTTTAGCCGCATGAATCAATAACGCAGCTACTTTTATTAGATCATCATTTTTATTTTTTTCTTTTTTAAAAAACATATTTTTAATTAAGATTTAAATGTTTTAGGACACCAAAAGGGTTTTCTTTAATATTCTCTTTATTTCGAGACTTTATTTTCTTTTTTGGAATGTACTTGAAGTAAACTTCATTATTTTTTTCCAAAATTTTATAACTCATAGCTTTAAGCAGTTGTTTAAAGTTATCTTTATTACATCCCAATAAATTTAACATTTCTGGTATCATCTTTATTTCTTTCACATTCGTATCTGAATTTATTATTTGTACAAATAATCTCTCTAAAATATCTATTCTAATATAGAAATTATTAAATTTTTCAAACCCGCAAAGTAACATAAAGTTTTTATTTTTAATTTTATTGTCATTTAAAAAATTTAAACCAAAAGTTGGAGGTTCTAAATTAAAGTATTTTTGATTATGATTTTTCCATAAAAGGGTTCGTAGAGAAACTGGTTCTGGCTTTATCAATTTAAATAAAAAAACATGATATCTACCAAATTTTACACCTAGATCTCTTAGAGTTTTTCTATCATTTTGATCTAATTTTTTTAAATACTCAGACACCTCATCTCTCTTAATAACACCATTATTCTCATAGAGTTGATACGCTAAGGCTTTAATCGATGAGTTTTTATCCTTGAGATCTTTTAAGTCATAAAGACTTTTCAAAACCGTTGCAATTTTATTTTTTAACCATTTTTCCAAAAAAGTAATTAATTTAGTTTTTTGATTTTGTTCTAACATGTCATCCACTAATAATTCTATGTTAGGGCTCAAATAATCTTTACCAGTAATTAACTTACCAATTGTTGCATTGTTCCAATAAATTTTAGAGTCGTTTTTTAGCTCAACTAAACCTGTATCAATTATAATTTGAATTCTTTTTTCAAGTTCTGGTCCTATTGTTTTTCTTGCAGCTTTTTTTAGAGACTTAATATCAGTCTCTAAAGCTCCTTTCTTAAGATCAAGTTCTAATTTAAGTCCATTTATTTTACCTATAAATTGATCATCAATAATAACATTATTATTTTCTAAAATCTTAGTAT
This sequence comes from uncultured Pelagibacteraceae bacterium, assembly GCA_902594395.1. Lineage (GTDB taxonomy): Bacteria > Pseudomonadota > Alphaproteobacteria > Pelagibacterales > Pelagibacteraceae > Pelagibacter. Next base: position 73,368 of record CACJLZ010000002.1, on the reverse strand, counting down.
CAAATTCCATATCTTGTTTTAAACCTCTAGCAAGCACACTTGCTCTTTTATCAATAAATGTCTTTGTAAGCTCTTCATGAAGTCTATCTGAAAGTTTATCCTCTAAGAATTTAGTTTTTTCAATCCAATAATTTTGATTTTCAACCCAATTGTTTTTATTTGAAACATATGACCAAGTTCGCACATTTGCAATTCTATTCGCTAAAGAATCTACATTTCCGTCTAGTTTATCTAGCTTCATAAGCTGTAAATGCATAAAATTGTCTGATATTTTCTTCTTATCACTGTTTAAAAAATTGAATACTTTTTCAACAACATCGATGTGATTTCCATAAGTTTTCTTTACAAAGTCAGGAATTTGACAGCATTCCCATAGTAGCTTAAGTATTTCTTTTGCATTTGACAGATTATATAAGTCCAATTTTTTTAAAAAATATTTCAAAACCTTCTCATCTTCACATTCATGAATTTTTCTAAGCCAATCTTCATTTGGCTTTTCTTCAAGTGATTTTAATAACGAAGCGGGATTGTTAAAATTTAAATCCGAGTTTCTCCAAAATAACGTTCTAATATTTTCAAATTTATGATTTTCTAAAAGTTCAACTTCTTCAGCTGTAATTTCTTTACAATCACCCGTGATACCAAAATTACCATCATTGAGATATCTACCTGCTCTTCCAGCAATTTGGCCTATCTCGGAAAGATTTAGTTTCCTTAATTTTTTTCCATCAAATTTTTTTAAATTAGAAAAATACACCTGATTTAAATCCATATTTATACCCATTCCAATTGCATCGGTTGCTACTAAAAAATCAACGTCACCTGATTGGTATAATTCTACCTGTGCGTTCCTTGTTTTTGGACTTAAAGATCCCATTACAATTGCAGCTCCACCTTTTTGTCTTCTTATTAATTCTGCTATTGCGTAAACTTCTTCAGTTGAAAAAGCTATAATTGCAGTTTTTCTATTTATACGTGAAATTTTTTTGTGACCTGAGTAAGTAAGTTTAGATAATCTTTTTCTATCAATGAATTCTATGTCATCATTTAATTTTGAAATTATTCCTTTAATTGTGTTTGAACCCATAAACATTGTGAGTTTACTACCTCTCATATTAAGCAACCTATCAGTAAAAATATGACCTCGTTCGTGGTCTGCACACATTTGAATTTCATCAACGCCTACAAATTCTAAATCTTTATCAATAGGCATTGACTCTACTGTACATAAAAAATATTTTGCATTTGAAGGTATAATTTTCTCTTCACCAGTTATTAAAGCAACTTCATCATATCTAATTTTTTTAATAACTTTGTCATAGACTTCTCTAGCCAAAAGTCTCAATGGAAAACCAATCATTCCAGTATCAAAAGATAGCATGGTTTCTATTGCTAAATGGGTTTTGCCAGTATTTGTTGGACCAAGAACTGCTGTGATTTTATTTTTATTCATTTCTATTTTTGGTATGTTTAATATTATACCTACAAGATGTAGTTACTCGTTAAGAACAAAAATAGACTAAAACAGGACCGAATCGTTCTATAAAAAGTTCTCATTTTAAGATCTTAAACTTAAATTTATCATAATATGATTAATTATCCAATTACTATCAAACATAAAGTCCTATGACTTTATTTAAGAATTTTCCAAACTCCGGAAGCAGATGTAATAATTTTGTCATTACATTTTAATTCACAAAACATAAATACTAATGTTTTTGTTTTTTTTAGAATTTTTACATGCCCTATAATCTCATCACCAATTTTTGAAGCACCGATATATTTAAGATCTAAGGAAATTGTTACACATTGCGCACTTTGTGAATTACGGTGCACTGCTGTTCCTGCTCCAGCATCTATCAAAGCAGCTAAGTATCCTCCATGGGTTATGCCTGCTGCATTCAAATGATTTTCATTAATAACTGATTTAAATTCATATTCGTTTTCAGAGATGTTTCTAAACATAACACCACCATTATGTTTCATAAAACCGTGCTTTAAACTTATTTGTTCAAATGAATTAGGCATAATTTGTTAAAGTATAAAAGTTAAAATAAGTAAAACTATAAGAATAATTATAAAAAAATAAATAACAGACATTTGAAGAGAGGATTTAATCAACCATTTCATCATAAATTATCTTATAATTGGTGCGCCTGCTAGGAGTCGAACCCAGAACCTCCTGGTCCGTAGCCAAGCGCTCTATCCAGTTGAGCTACAGGCGCATTTTTAAATTTTATTTATTATTCTATATCATTTTTTAGTGTATTTTAATGCTAAGACAAATTTAAATTATTATGAATAATTCAATAAATGAAGTTGTAATTGTAGAGGCTATTAGAACTCCAATTGGAGCTTATAAAGGCTCTCTTAAAGAATTAAGTGCTGATAAGTTGGGATCAATAGTTATTAGGGAAATTTTAAGAAAAAGTAAATTAGGTAAAAATGATATTGATGAAGTAATTATGGGCCAAGTACTCACAGCTGGTGGAGGCCAAAATCCTGCAAGACAGGCTGCGATAAATGCAGGTATAAATATTTCTAAACCAGCCCACATAGTAAATCAAGTTTGTGGCTCTGGACTTAGAGCTGTAATCTCAGGTTATCAGTCAATTAAATTAGGAGAGGTAAAAAATGTAATTTCTGGCGGACAAGAAAACATGTCATTAGCCCCACATTCAATTTTTTACCGGGATAGTAAAAAAATTTTAGAAGAACATTTGATAGATACAATGATAAATGACGGATTGATAGATGCATTTAATAATTATCATATGGGTGTAACAGCTGAAAATGTTGCAAAAAAATTTAATATTTCACGAGTTGAACAAGATGACTTTGCATTAAATTCTCAAAAAAAAACAGAAACTGCAATTAATACTAATAGATTTAAGGAAGAACTAATTAAAATAAATCGATCTGGTATTAATCTTGAGAAAGATGAACATCCAAGAAAAGATCTTACTAAATCAGATTTAGGCAGGTTAAAAGCAGTATTTTTAAAAGATGGGACCGTTACACCTGGAAACTCATCAGGTATTAATGATGGTGCTGCTGCTTTATTATTAACAACCTTTGAAGAGGCAAAAAAAAGATCAATTCAACCCTTAGTAAAAATAATCTCATGGGCTTCAGTTGGAGTTGACCCAACTCTTATGGGTCTTGGACCAATTGAGGCTGTGCGTGAAGCAGTTAAAAAAGCAAAATGGAATTTAAATGATATTGATCTTTTTGAAATTAATGAAGCTTTTGCCGCTCAAAGCATTGCAGTAATACGTGAGTTAAATATTGACGAGAATAAAGTTAATGTTAATGGAGGAGCTATAGCTTTAGGTCATCCTATAGGAGCATCAGGTGCCAGAATATTAGTCACTCTAATTCACGAAATGATAAAACAGAAAAAGAATAAAGGTTGCGCTACACTATGCATAGGTGGTGGAATGGGCATAGCTATATGTGTTGAGAGAATTTAAGAATTATTTTTTTTTAATTTCTCTTTAAGTAGAATTTTTTGTATCCAAATTTTAGCATCAATGTAAGTGCTTACTTTTGGCTGCAAGAGTGTATTTAATAACTTTTTAATCATTTTTAAAGGATACTTCAGAAGAGTGTCAAAAAATTGAGCAGAATGTGTTAAAATTAGCAATTAAGTAAAATTATATAGTGTATAAGATCTAAATATTAAATGAGTGAAAAACTATTAGTTCCTGATATAGGTGACTTTGAAAATGTAGAGGTCATTGAATTGCTTGTCAAAGAAGGCCAAAAAATTGCCAAAAATGATCCAGTAGTCACTATTGAAAGTGATAAATCGAGTGTTGAAATACCTTCAACGTTATCAGGTATAATTGAGACAATAAAAGTTAAAGTAGGTGATAAAGTTTCAAAAGGTGATTTAATTCTTAATATTTTAGGGTCAAATGAAGTACACTCTACAAAAAAAACTATTCCAAAAGACACTGAAAATTTAATTAAAGAAGCAGAAAAATCATTAGAAAAAAAACAAGAGCAAATTATTCATACAAATAATATTGAGAGAAAAAAACCAGAAATAATTCAAGTAGTTAATGAAAGCGATATTGATCCATTAGAAACTAATGAATGGTTAGAATCACTCACCTCGGTAATTGAAAAAGATGGAAATCAAAGAGCTCATTATTTAATAAAGGAATTAATTAATAAAGCTTATATGGAGGGTGCAAATATTCCCTACACACAAAACACACCTTATATAAATACAATTCCAGTAAATGAAGAGAAAAAATCAAATGGTGATCAAAATATTGAGAGAAGAATTCGGTCATTGATAAGATGGAATTCCGCAGCAATGGTAGTTCGCGCAAATAAAAAATTTCCTGAACTTGGAGGACATATTGGAACATTTGCATCTGCGGCTACGCTTTATGATGTAGGAATGAATCATTTTTGGAGAGCAAAAAACAATAAATTTGGAGGAGACTTAATTTATTTTCAAGGACATAGCGCTCCAGGTATGTACGCAAGAGCATTTCTTGAGGGAAGACTTAATGAAAAACAATTAGATAGTTTTAGACAAGAAGTTGATCCAGGAGGTTTATCATCTTACCCACATCCTTGGCTAATGCCAAACTTTTGGCAATTTCCTACAGTTTCAATGGGTTTAGGACCAATGTTGGCTATTTATCAAGCAAGATATATGAAATATTTGATTAACAGGGGTCTTATTAAAGATGAAGGACGAAAAGTGTGGGCTTTCTTAGGAGATGGGGAAATGGATGAACCGGAGTCTTTAGGAGCAATTGGTTTAGCAGCTAGAGAAAAATTAGATAACCTAATATTTGTGATCAATTGTAACCTTCAAAGATTGGACGGACCTGTGAGGGGTAATGGAAAAATCATACAAGAACTAGAGGGGATTTTTAGAGGAGCTGGATGGAATGTTATCAAAGTAATTTGGGGTTCTTATTGGGATCCGTTATTGGCTAACGATAAAACTGGCCATTTAATTAAAGTTATGAATGAAACTGTCGATGGAGAATATCAAGCAATGAAAGCAAGAGATGGAGCTTATGTGCGAGAAAAGTTTTTTGGTAAATATCCTGAAACTAAAGAGTTAATCTCAAGCCTTTCAGACAAAGATATATGGAGATTGAATAGAGGCGGACATGATCCTCACAAAGTTTTTGCAGCTTATGATAAAGCCTCAAAGAATATTGGAAGCCCAACAGTTGTGATTGCCAAGACCATAAAGGGATACGGGATGGGCAAAAGTGGTGAGAGTGTAAATACTACACATCAAACTAAAAAATTAGATATAGACGATTTGATGTATTACAGAGACAGGTTTGATGTTCCTTTAACTGATAAACAGGTACAAAATATTGAGTATTATAAGCCAGACCAAAATTCACCAGAAATAAAATATATCAAAGAAAGAAGACTTCAATTAGGAGGATTTATCCCAGAGAGAACTACTTATGCAAAACCCATTAAAGCTCCTCCAAAAAATATTTTTGACAATATGAAAGAGTCAACAGGTAAAAAAGAAATGTCGACTACGATGGCATTAGTAAGAATGCTTACTAATCTTCTGAGAGATAAAAATGTTGCCTCAAGATTAGTACCAATCATTCCTGATGAGGCGAGAACATTTGGTATGGAGGGTTTTTTTCAAAAAATTGGTATTTATGCTCATGAGGGACAAAAATATGAACCTGAGGACTCAGCACAATTAAGTTCATATAGAGAAGAAAAAAGCGGACAAGTTTTGGAGGAAGGAATTAATGAGGCAGGTGCAATGTCTTCATGGATTGCTGCAGGCACTTCATACACAAATCATGATATTGAAATGATCCCTATCTATCTTTTTTACTCAATGTTTGGTTTTCAAAGAATAGGTGATTTTGCTTGGGCAGGAGCAGACAGTCAATCAAGAGGGTTTTTAATTGGTGCTACTGCTGGGAGAACAACATTAGCGGGAGAAGGTTTACAGCACCAAGATGGACATAGTCATTTAATGGCATCAACTATTCCAAACTGTAAGTCTTATGATCCAACATTTCATTATGAACTAGCAACAATCTTTAGAGAAGGATTGAAAAGAATGCATGAGAAGAAAGAAAATATTTTTTATTACATTACGACAATGAACGAAAATTATCCTCATCCTGCTATGCCAACTGAAAAATCATGTGAAGAAGGCATTTTAAAAGGAATATATAAAATTAAAGAATTTAATAAATATAAAAAAACCAAAATTCAATTTCTAGGATCAGGCACAATTTTAAGAGAAATGATAGCTGGTGCTGAGATTCTACAAAAGGAATATCAAATTGATAGTGAAGTTTGGAGTGTAACTAGTTTTAATGAATTAAGAAGAGATGGCTTAGAGGTTGAAAGGTATAATTTATTAAATCCTGAAAAAGAACCAAAAAAATCATATGTTGAAATCTGTTTAGGCAAAACTGAAGGTCCAATTTTGGCTGCATCAGATTATATGAGGATGAATTCAGACCAAATTAGACCTTATATTAACAAGAGCTTTTATTCGTTAGGAACAGATGGATTTGGTCGTAGCGACACGAGAAAAAATTTAAGAAAGTTTTTTGAAGTTGATAAAGAACATGTTGTTACTTATGGACTAAGTATTTTAGCTAAAGAACAATTAATTGCATCTAAATATGCTCAAGAGGCAATAAAAAAATATAAAATTGATAAAGAAAAACCAATGCCAACAAAATTATAATGTTCAAGAAAGATATAAAAGTTCCAAATATTGGTGAATTCAAAGATGTGGAAGTCATCGAAGTTTTAATTAAAAAAGGTCAAAAAATAAAAAAGAATGATCCACTGATAACTATTGAAAGTGATAAATCAAGTGTGGAAATACCATCTTCTGATGATGGAACCATAATTTCTTTGAATGTTAAAATTGGAGACAAGGTATCGGAAGGCGATAAAATTATTGAAATTGAAAGTGAGGAAGAAATAAAAGAAACAAGCGCTCAAGAATTACCAAAAAGTCAATTACCAAAAGAAATAAAAAAAAATGATGTAAAAAAAACCAATGAGTCTGAAAATATAATAGTTAAAGATTTTTCTACAAAAGCTTCTGCTTCACCAAAAGTTAGAAAATTTGCGAGAGAACTTGGAGTTAATATCAACAAAGTCCGAGGTAGTGAAAGACAAGGTAGGGTTACCGAGAGTGATGTAAAGTTATTTGTTGCAACTAAATCTGATAAAAGTTTCAAAGATCAAAATACAACTGAACAAAAAATTGAACTAGAGTATTCCCATTCAGATTTTGGAGAAGTAGATATTAAAGACATTCCCAGAGTGAAAAAGTTGTCGTCTAAATATTTAATGAACTCTTGGACAAAAATTCCTCACGTAACCAATCATGATGAAGCTGATATAACCGAATTAGAGGAATTTAGAACTTCTCTTACGGACGTATATACTGGTGAAAAAAAAAAAATTACACCATTAGCTTTCATCGTGAAAGCATTAACAACATCATTAAAAAAATTTCCAAATTTTAATACCTCAATCGATCAAATTGAAAACGGTAAAATGACTGTTAAAAAGTATTATCATGTTGGCATAGCAGTGGATACACCACATGGTTTGATGGTTCCTAAATTAAGAAATGCAGATAATAAAAATATTTCTCTAATAAGCACAGAATTAAAAAAAATCAGTCAGCAATGTAGAGATCTTAAAATTGATAAAAAAGAGTTATTCGGAGGTTGTATGACGATAACCAGCCTAGGGGGAATTGGGGGATCTTTTTTTACCCCAATTATAAATTATCCTGAAGTTGCTATTTTAGGAGTAGGAAGAGCAGAAAAAAAACAAGTATTCATGGATGGAAAATTTGTAACGCGCACTATGTTGCCACTTTCACTATCTTATGATCATAGAATTATTGATGGTGCGGAGGCAGCTCGATTTAATAATGATTTAAAAGAAAATCTTGGTAAAAATTTTGCTTATAAGTTAGCCGTTTGATAAAAATTATGTCTAAAAGCGTTTCATTGTTAAGTGCTTTGCTTTGTACATTTATTTGGGGAACTACATTTATTGCTCAAGACACAGGCATGGATGATATTGGTCCGTTTACATTTAATGCAGTAAGATTTTTTGTGGGTTTTTTGGCAATTCTACCTTTAGCATTATTATTTGAGACTAAAAAATTTAAATTAGAATTTAAAACTGGTTTTAGATATTTTGCTATTCTATCTTTTTTAATAGGATTATCATTATTTTTAGGATCGGCATTGCAGCAAGTAGCTCTGCTTTACACAGATGTAGCTAATGCTGCTTTCTTTACGATTTTTTACGTTCCGATGGTGCCAATTATTATTTTTATATTTAAGAGAGACTCATTGCATTGGAGTGTATGGCCTTCAGTTATTTTATGCTTAATTGGCGGATATCTTTTAACCAATTTTTATGATGCTATAGTTAGACTTGGAGACACATTGGTCATTCTTGGAGCATTATTCTGGAGCACTCACATAATATTTACTGGAATGATTGTTAAAACATATAACTTACCTTTAACATTAGGTGCAATCCAAACTTTATTAGTGGCTTTATTTTCTTTTATTATTAGTTTGATTTATGAAGAATTTGTAATTGAAAATATTCTCAACGAGATAGACTCTATACTCTATGCAGGAATTTTATCAGGTGGTTTTGCATTCGTCTTACAAATTTACGCTCAAAAAAACATAACACCTGCACCAGCAGCCATAATTTTTTCATTAGAAGGTGTATTTGCAACTATCGCAGCATGGGTTTTATTAAGTCAAATTTTAGATTTTAATAATATATTAGGGTGCTTGTTCATATTGTGTGGTGTTTTAATTTCTCAATTATTACCCTTGATGAGGAAAATAAATTATCAATAATAGAACTAAAGCAATAATAATTCTATAAATTACGAATACGGTTAAAGAAAAATTCCTTACATATCTTATAAAATATTTGACTGTGATAAATGAAAAGATAAAAGAAAGAGTAACTGCAATTAATAATAAATAATTAAGTTCAGTTGACTGTTGAACAGCATCTTGAAGACCTAAAAAACTTGCCCCTGCTAACGCGGGTATAGATAATAAAAAGGCGATTTTGCTTGAGTCAACTCTATTAAATTTTAGAAATCGAGCTGCTGTTAAAGTTATCCCTGCTCTACTCACACCAGGTATGAGTGCTAAAATTTGAAATAAACCTATGAATAATATTGATTTTATATTTAAGTTGGTTGATATATTTTGATCAGTATCTCTTTTATCTGATAAAAATAGGACTAAACCAAAAAATAGAGTTGTCCATGCAATAATTTCTATATTTCTTAAAAGATTAATTATTTCGATCGAATATATTATATATCCAAAAATTATAAGAGGTATTGATCCAACTAAAATCAAAACCAATAGTTTTTGATTGTTTATTAAATTTAGTAAATCTTTTTTAAAGTAATAGATTATTGCAAATAAAGAACCCAAGTGCAGACCAATATCAATGAATAAAGAGCTTGAGCTAAAATCATAAAAATTTGATATTAAGATCAGATGGGCCGAAGAGCTAACAGGTAAAAATTCCGAAATTCCTTGGACCGCAGAAAGAATTAGTATTTCTATAAAATTTTGAAGCATAAAGATGTCGTAACTTAAAAAATATTCATTTTAAACAATTCGATTTAATCATAATAGGTATGCAAAAAATAAATTTCTCACATTTTATGCTAAATAGCATTAATTATAGGTCATAATTATTGACCTAAATAATACTTTTATTACTAAAAACAATGTATAATTTGCCAAAAATTTAGAGATTCTATGACTGATAAAATGTTAAAATTTGTGAAAATAGGTCAACAAACACCACCTAAAAGAAAGATTGGCACAAGAAAAGAGGATTTTAATGAGATCTATGACGAGTTTGTAACTAAAAAAGCTGAAGAACAATCAAGCAGATGTTCTCAATGTGGAGTTCCATTTTGCCAAGTACATTGTCCCTTAAGCAACAATATTCCAGATTGGTTAAAACTTACAGCTGAGGGAAGATTAAAAGAGGCCTACGAATTATCTCAAAGCACTAACAATATGCCAGAGGTGTGTGGAAGAATTTGTCCTCAGGACAGATTGTGTGAGGGTAACTGTGTTATTGAGCAATCAGGACATGGAACAGTTACTATTGGCTCAGTTGAGAAATATATTAATGATAAAGCATGGGAACAAGGCTGGGTTAAACCAATTTCTCTAAAACATGAAAAAGACCAAAGCGTTGGAATAATTGGTGCCGGTCCCGCAGGATTGGCAGCCGCTGAGCAGCTAAGGAAAAATGGATATAAAATTACTGTTTATGATCGATATGATCGCGCAGGTGGACTATTAATTTATGGAATTCCAAATTTTAAACTTGAAAAACATGTAGTTGAGCGAAGAACAAAGTTGTTAAAGGATGGTGGGATAAAATTTATTCAAAATTTTGAAGTCGGTAAAGATGCAACTCTAGAACAGTTGCGAAAAAAACATGATGCAATTTTAATAGCGACGGGTGTATATAAACCAAGAGAAGTTGAATTACCTGGTAATGATTTAGGTAATATTTTTCCTGCAATGGAGTTTTTGACAGCATCAAATAAAAAAGGTCTAGGAGATAAAGTAGAGTTATTTGATAAAGGAATTTTAAACGCTGAGGGAAAAGATGTTGTCGTGATAGGTGGTGGCGACACAGCAATGGATTGTGTAAGAACTTCAGTAAGACAAAAAGCAAAGTCGGTAAAATGTTTATATAGAAGAGATAAAGAAAATATGCCTGGATCTGCTAGAGAAGTTGCAAATGCTGAGGAAGAGGGTGTAGAATTTGTTTGGCTTTCTAGTCCAAAAGAATTTAAGGGAAAAAATAAAATCGAAAATTTAGTTGTTAATCAAATTGAATTAGGTGAACCAGATGAATCAGGAAGACGAAAACCAGAAATTAAAGAGGGTTCAGAATTTATGGTGAAAGCCGATATGGTAATCAAAGCTCTTGGATTTGATCCAGAAAATTTACCATTATTATTTGACGCACAAGAGTTACAAGTAACAAAATGGGGAACAATTAAAACTGATTTCAATACGATGGAAACAAATCTAAAAGGTGTTTTTGCTGCAGGAGATATTGTAAGAGGAGCGTCTTTAGTAGTATGGGCAATCAAAGATGGGAGAGATGCAGCTTCTTCTATGAAAACATATTTAGAAAATATGCAATTGAAAAAAACAAAAGTAGCTTAATGGAAAATTATAAAAAAAATTTAGAGTTACTTACAAAAAATCATGTTTATTCAAAAGAGATGGAACACGATGCTTGTGGTGTTGGTTTAATCGCATCTACAGAGGGAAAAAAATCTAGGGCTATAGTTGAGTATGGAATTGAAGCTTTAAAAGCAGTTTGGCACAGAGGTGCCGTTGATGCAGATGGTAAAACGGGTGATGGAGCTGGAATACATGTTGAAATTCCGAAAGACTTTTTTATAGAAAAAATACAAGTTACCGGTCACGATTATGATAATTCTGAAATCTGTGTAGGAATGATTTTTTTACCTAGAAATGACTATACAGCGCAAGAAAGTTGCAAAACAATAGTTGAGAGTGAACTAACTAAAAATAATTTTAGTATATATGGTTGGCGACAAGTACCAGTAAATTCAAAAGTTTTAGGGGAAAAAGCTCTTCAAACCATGCCAGAAATCATACAAGTTCTTTTTAAACCTAATGATTCAAATTTATTAGATAAAAACTTAGAGAGAAAAATTTATGAAATAAGAAAAAGAATTGAAAATAAAGCTTTTGATGCCTCATTGAATAATTTTTATATTTGTTCAATTAGCTCAAAATCTATAATTTATAAAGGGCTATATTTAGCAGAGTCTTTATCTGACTTTTATTTAGATCTTAGAGATTCAAGATTTATTTCAAGATATGCAATTTTTCATCAAAGATTTTCAACTAACACCGCACCGAGCTGGAGCTTAGCTCAACCATTTAGGGCCATAGCGCACAATGGTGAGATAAATACTTATAAAGGTAATAAAAACTGGATGAAAGTTCACGAACAAGAAATGAGTAGCCCACTTTTCGAGGACATAGAAAATTTAAAACCAGTAATCCAAAAAGGTGTCTCTGACTCTGCAGCTTTAGATAATGTATTTGAATTATTAAATAAATCAGGCCAATCTGCACCATTAGCTAAATTAATGCTAGTACCGGATGCATGGTCAAAAAAAAATAAGACATTATCAAAAAGTCATCAGCAACTATTTAATTTTTTAAATAGCACAATGGAACCATGGGATGGACCTGCTGCTATTGCTGCTACAGACAATGAATGGGTTATAGCTGCAAATGATAGAAATGGTCTTAGACCTTTGAGATATGCCATTACAAAAGACAAAATGATCTTTGCAGGCTCAGAAACAGGAATGATTGATTTAAATGAAAAAAAAATTTTAACCAAGGGAAGACTTGGTCCTGGTGAAATTATCGGGGTTAGAATTGAAAAAGGTAAAGTTTTTTCTAATAGTCAAATAAAAGATTATTTGGCTAAAGAATTTAAACACTTCAATTCTCAAATAATTGATCTAGATGAAAAATTATCAATTTCCAATGAAAAACATAATTTTGATGGCGAAAGCTTAAGGAGAAGACAATATACTTTCGGAATAAGTTTAGAGGATCTTGAGCTTATTTTACATCCAATGGCAGAAGATGCAAAAGAAGCAACTGGCTCAATGGGTGATGATACTCCCTTAGCAGTGCTATCTGATAAGTATAGACCACTTTATCATTTTTTTAGACAAAATTTTAGTCAAGTAACAAATCCACCAATTGATTCTTTGAGGGAAAATAAAGTAATGAGTTTAAAAACAAGATTTGGAAATTTAGGTAATATTCTTGATTTTGATACCTTAACTAAAGAGAATATTTATGTTTTAAATAGTCCTATTCTATCAAATTCACAATTTAATAAGTTCACTAATTTTTTTGGTAAAAATTCAGTAACTATTGATTGTTCATTTTCACAAGATGATAATTTAGAAAATTCTATTAACAGGATTCGAAAAGAGTCTGAAATTGCAGTAAGACAAGGCATTACCCAATTGATTTTAAGTGACAAAAATCTCTCATCTGAAAGATTGCCAATGCCTATGTTATTATGTGTCGGAGCCATAAACACATTTTTGATACAAAAAAAATTAAGAGGTTATGTTTCTATAAACGTTCAGTCTGGAGAGGCTATAGATACTCATTCGTTTGCAACATTAATTGGAGTTGGAGCAACTACAGTAAATCCATATCTGGCTTTTGATAGTTTATATCAAAGATACGAAAAAAAACTTTTTGGCCAATTTAGTTTTGATGAGTGTGTACAACGCTACATTAATTCAGTTAATGCGGGTTTATTGAAGATAATGTCAAAAATGGGGATTTCAGTTTTAAGTTCTTACAGAGGTGGATGTAATTTTGAAACTGTAGGATTGAGCAGAACAGTCGTAAATGATTATTTTCCTGGAGTTACATCAAAAATTTCAGGCATTGGTTTAGTCGGGATTGAAAAAAAGATAAGACAAATTCACAAGGAAGCATTTGAAAGTACAGATACTGTATTGCCAATTGGGGGTATGTATCGATATAGGAAAAACGGAGAAACTCACCAATATCAAGGAAAGCTTATTCATTTATTACAAAGCGCTGTGGGCTCGAATTCATATGAGGCATATAAGAAATATGCTGAAGGCATATACAATTTACCCCCAATTAATTTAAGAGATTTAGTTGATTTTAGAAAAAAAAAATTAGGTCAGTCAATAAATATATCTGAAGTTGAACCAATAGAAAAAATCTTAAAAAGATTTGGTAGCGGAAGCATGTCTCATGGTGCCTTATCAAAGGAAGCACATGAAACACTTGCTATTGGAATGAATAGAATTAAAGGAGCCTCTTGTAGTGGTGAGGGTGGTGAAGATGCAGAGAGATTTAAGGTAATGGACAGTGGTGACAGTGCAAATTCTAGAGTAAAACAAATCGCATCAGCTAGATTTGGAGTGACTGTAAATTACTTAAATAATTGTAACGAAATAGAAATAAAAATGGCCCAAGGTGCTAAACCAGGGGAAGGTGGCCAGTTACCTGGTTTCAAAGTTACAGAGGAAATTGCAAGACTACGACATTCCACACCAGGAGTAACATTGATTTCTCCCCCTCCACATCATGATATCTATTCGATTGAAGATTTAGCGCAACTGATTTACGATTTAAAGCAAACAAATCCAAAAGCACGAGTTGGCGTTAAGTTAGTAGCATCATCTGGAATTGGAACCATTGCTGCAGGTGTAGCTAAAGCAAAAGCAGATATTATTTTAATTTCGGGTCATAATGGAGGAACAGGTGCAACTCCTCAAACTAGTGTCAAATATGTTGGAATACCTTGGGAGATGGGTCTCACTGAGGCAAATCAGGTTTTAACACTAAACAATTTAAGACACAAAGTTACATTAAGAACCGATGGTGGTATTAAAACTGGAAGAGATATTGTTATTGCTGCAATGATGGGAGCAGAAGAATATGGAGTTGCTACAACAGCTCTAGTGGCAATGGGGTGTATAATGGTAAGACAGTGCCATTCGAATACTTGTCCAGTAGGTGTTTGTACACAAGATGAAAAATTGAGAGAAAAATTTTCTGGCACTCCAGACAAGGTTGTAAATTTATTCACTTTTATTGCATCTGAAGTAAGAGAAATTTTAGCTGAATTAGGTTTTAAATCATTAAATGATATTATTGGAAGAACTGATTTATTAATGCAAGTTAATAAAGCTTCACCAAATTTAGATGACTTGGATTTAAATCCATTATTTGTTCAAGCAGATCCAGGAAACAATAAAAGATATTGTGATTCATTGGAGATCAACAAAGTACCTGAAACATTAGACCAGGAAATTTGGCCAGAAATAGAAAAATCTTTAGATAATTCAGAAAAAGTTGAGAAAGAATTTATTATAAAAAATACAAACAGAGCAGTTGGCACAAGAATTTCACATCATCTTTACAAAAAGTATGGTTACGAAAAACTTGATGAAAATTTCCTCACGTTAAATTTCAAAGGCTCCGCGGGTCAATCATTTGGTGCTTTTTCATCAAAAGGATTAAAATTAAATCTCAAAGGTGATGCAAACGATTATGTCGGTAAAGGATTGTCAGGTGCTACAATCTCGATAAAACTTTCGGATGAAAGTAATTTAGTTTCTAATGAAAATACAATCATCGGAAATACAGTTTTGTATGGAGCTACGTCAGGCAAACTTTTTGCTGCAGGTCAAGCAGGCGATAGATTTGCTGTTAGAAACTCTGGTGCAACTACAGTTATTGAGGGTTGTGACTCAAACGGCTGTGAGTATATGACTGGAGGAACAGTGGTTATTTTGGGAAGTGTTGGAGATAATTTTGCAGCTGGCATGACTGGAGGTATAGCATTTATCTATGATAATTTGAATGAGTTTGAAAAAAAAGTTAATCCAGACTCAGTCGTTTGGCAAAATGTTGAAACAGATTATTGGACAAGTTATTTAAAAGAATTAATTTTAGAACATTCAAAAGAGACAGGATCGTTGATATCAAAAGATATTTTTGAAAACTTTGAGGCTGAAATTAAAAATTTTGTTCAGGTTTGTCCAAAAGAGATGATTAATAAACTCAAAAATCCAATTACATTTAAGTCTAGGATTAAAGAAGTTAGTTAATCATAATTTTTAATTCTTTTTTTAATATACCTAACCATTTAGGTGAAGATAAGCTGTGATCACCTTTTTTAATGATAACTAATTTTTTTTCTGAATTTACAAAAATTTTTAGAATTTTTTTTGAATAACTGACAGGGACAGACTCATCTTTTTGTCCATGAACCATAGTAATCTTTAATTTCTCGTAAATTTTTTTATGAAATACTTTATTTTTTCGGCCATCTTTAATTAGTTGTAAAGAGATTGGATATTCATAACTCCCATGCTTTAAATTGATAATCCTATTCTTTATTATTTCTTTTTTCATTTTTTTTGAAAATTTGTTCCACATTAAACCCTCTAAAAATTGTGGTGCAGAACCAATTCCTAAAAACCCTATAATTTGTTTTTTAAAAAACTTAAATTGATTTAAAGCGATCCAAGAGCCCATACTTGAGCCAACTAATATGATTTTATTTTTTTTGACAATTTTTTTAATTAACAAAGTTGTATCTTTAGTCCATTTTGAGACATTACCTTTAGTAAATTTACCAGATGATTTACCGTGACCAGAATATTCTGGTGCAAGAAAACCAAGTTTATTTTTTTTTGCAAAATTTAAAAATGTTTTAGGTTTTTTTCCCTCTAAATCAGACATAAACCCGTGTAAAAAAACGATGTAAGTTGTATTTTTTTGGTAATTTTTTAAATATCTAATTTTTTTAGACCTATTTATTTTTAAGTAATTGAATTTACTCATAAAAGTTTATTAGTTATCTCTATTATTATATAATCTTAATACATGTCGTCTAATATAAAAGTCTTGCAGGTAATACCAAAACTAGGTTATGGAGGAGCAGAAACCGGATGTTATGATATTGCTCATTATTTACCAGAAAATGGGTGTGAATCTTTTATAGTAACAAGTGGAGGAGAATTAACAAAATTTGTTGATAAAAAAAAAGTAAAATTAATTAAACTTCCAGTACATAGTAAAAACCCATTATTAATTTTAATTAATACAATTTTATTAATTGGGATAATCTTATTTTTTAAGATCTCAATTGTTCACGCAAGAAGTAGAGCGCCAGCCTGGTCTTGTTTATTTGCAACAAAGTTAACAAATAGAAAGTTTGTAACTACATTTCATGGAACTTATAACTTTAGCGGTAAACTTAAAAAATTTTATAATTCTGTTATGGTAAGATCTGATTTGATAATTGCGGGATCAAATTTTATTTTTTCTCATATTAAAGAAAACTATTCTGAATTCTTGACAAGCCAAAAAAAATTTCTAGTTATTTTTAGAGGTATAAATGTTGATTATTTTGACTCTTCTACAAAACTAGAAAATGATGAAAAAAAATTACTTCAAAAATGGAATATAAATGATGAAAAAAAAATCATTTTAATGCCGGGTAGGCTTACTTCATGGAAAGGACAAGAATTATTTATTGAGGCAATTAACTTAGTAAAAATTGAATTAGGTTATGAAGCTTTTCACGCGGTTATACTTGGAAATGATCAAGGAAGAGATTTATATAAAAAAAAATTAATTCGTCTCACAGAGCAATATCGTTTAACAAATCAAATAAAATTTATAGATTACTGTGAAGATATGGCGTTAGCCTATAAAGTTTCGGATATAATTGTATCAGCCTCAATAGAACCAGAAGCTTTTGGAAGAGTAGCAGTGGAGGCACAATCAATGAAAAAATTAATTATAGCTAGCAATATTGGAGGATCTAACGAGACAGTTAATGATGAAAAAACAGGCTTTTTATTTAAATCAGGAGACGCAGAGTCTTTAAGTAAAAAAATAATTCGTGGATTAACTATGGATGAAACATCAATAAATCTAATGGGCAAAGAAGGAAGAAGTAATATAATTAAAAAATTTAATGTTGAAAAAATGTGTTTTTCTACATATTCAGAGTATAAAAGACTATTAAACTAAATGCCTATAATTACACTACCAGATGGAAAAAATATTGAATTCCCAAAAGAAGTTACAGGCTTAGATATTGCAGAAAAAATAAGTAAGTCATTATCAAAACAAGCATTGATAATGAGTGTAGATGGTGAGCTAAAAGATTTATATTTTTCAATCGAGAAAGATTGTTTGGTAAAAATTTATACTGCAAAAGATCCCGAAGGCCTTGAAGTTATAAGACATGACACTGCTCACATTATGGCGATGGCTGTTCAAGAATTATACCCTGGCACTCAAGTAACTATTGGACCAGTAATTGAAAACGGCTTTTACTATGATTTTGCACGTAAAGAACCCTTTACGGAGGATGATTTAGAAAAAATAGAAAAAAGAATGTCAGAAATAATTGACAAAGATGTAAAAACAAGAAGAGAGGTTTGGAACAGAGATAAAGCAATAAGTCATTTCAAAAAAATTGGTGAAAAATATAAAGCAGAAATAATAGAGAGTATACCGGAGAGTGAGGAATTAACTGTTTATCATCATGGTGATACTTGGCATGACTTGTGTAGAGGCCCACACTTAGTTTCTTCTGGAAAAATTGGTAAAGCGTTTAAGCTTACAAAAGTTGCTGGTGCGTATTGGCGTGGAGATTCAAATAATGAAATGTTACAAAGAATTTACGGAACTGGCTGGGCCTCTCAAAAAGATTTAGATGATTATTTAAAAAGAATTGAGGAAGCAGAAAAAAGAGATCACAGAAAACTTGGTAAAGAAATGGATTTGTTTCATTTCAGAGAGGAGAGTCCAGGATCTGTTTTCTGGCATGAGAAGGGTTGGGCATTATTTCAAAAACTAATTAATTATATGCGGGCGCGCCAAGATGCAGCTGGCTATAAAGAGGTAAATACCCCAGAGGTATTAGATAGATTGTTATGGGAAAAATCAGGACACTGGGAAAAATATGGAGAAAACATGTATACCTCTGAGACCCCTGACGAAAAAGTTTTTGCAATAAAACCCATGAATTGTCCTGGTCATATACAAGTTTTTAATCAAGGTTTAAAAAGTTATAGAGACTTACCATTAAGAATAACAGAATTTGGTAAAGTTCATAGATATGAACCTTCAGGAGCTTTACACGGACTTCTTAGAGTAAGAGCATTTACACAGGATGATGCGCATATTTTTTGTTCAGAGGATCAAATTACTAGCGAGTGTTTAAATGTAACTAATTTAATTTTAGATATTTATAAAGATTTAGGTTTTGAAAAAGTAGTTTTAAAATATGCTGATAGGCCAGAAGTAAGAGTGGGTGAAGATAAAGTGTGGGATAAAGCTGAGGCCTCATTACTTGAGGCAGTTAAAGCAACAAAATTAGAATATAGTATAAATAAGGGAGAAGGTGCCTTTTATGGTCCAAAAATAGAATTTGTATTAAGAGACGCAATTGGAAGAGATTGGCAATGTGGAACTGTGCAAGTAGATTTAAACTTACCTGGAAGGTTAGACGCTACTTATGTTGATAAAGATGGAACAAAAAAAGTTCCTGTGATGTTACATAGAGCGTTGTTTGGATCACTTGAGAGATTTATTGGGATTTTAATTGAGAATTATGCCGGAAAGTTTCCATTTTGGATATCTCCATTGCAAACAGTAGTAATTCCAATTTCAGAAGACTTTGAGCAATATGCAATTAAAGTTTCGAAAAAAATAAAAGAAGCTGGGATGAGCTCAATAGTTGATTTAAAAAATCATAATTTAAACTACAAAATTCGAGAACATTCTCTTACAAAAGTCCCTATTTTATTAATTTGTGGTAAAAAAGAAGTTGACAGTAACTCCGTAACTATTAGAAGGTTGGACTCTAATAAACAAGAAAATATGGAACTAAATAAATTTTTAAAGACATTTTCTGCTTTAAATAAAGCATCTTCAATTTAAGTGGCAGATTTTAAGCAAAATTATTTTCAGAGAAGAACTAAGGATCGAGGTCCAAGATCTAACAATAGAATTTCATCTCCGGAAGTTCAAGTTATAGGCAGTGATGGAGAAAATTTAGGAGTTATAAGCACTAACGAAGCAATATCGATGGCGAAGAATCAAGGTTTAGATCTAATAGAAATAGCTCCAAATGCAAATCCACCAGTTTGCAAAATCATGGATATGGGAAAATATAAGTATGATGCACAAAAAAAAGCAAACCTTGCTAAAAAAAAACAAAAAATAATTGCATTAAAAGAAATTAAAATGAGGCCCGTAACTGAGACGCATGATTATGAGTTCAAAGTAAAAAATGCAAAAAAATTTATTGCCAAAGGTGATAAAGTGAAATTTACAATAAGATTTAAAGGCAGAGAACTTCAGCACTCACATTTAGGCAATGAATTAATGACTAAGATCAAAGAGGATATGAAAGAAATTGGCAAGGTAGAATTGGACCCGAAGTTTGATGGAAAGCAAATGATAATGGTAATTCAGCCTTTATAAGCTTTAATAGTAGTTGTAAATTAATTACATTCTTTGTATAAACTCGCAAAATTATGCCAAAACTAAAAACAAAAAGCTCTGCAAAAAAAAGGTTCAAAATATCTGCAAAAGGTAAAGTAATAATGGCCCAAGCTGGTAAAAGACATGGCATGATAAAAAGAACAAATTCTCAAATAAGAAAATTAAGAGGCACCACAACTATGTCGAAACAAGATGGTAAAATTGTTAAGTCATATATGCCTTACAGTCTAAGGGGTTAATATGGCAAGAGTTAAAAGAGGTGTTACTAGTAGAGCAAAACATAAAAAAGTTTTAAAAGCTGTCAAAGGTCAATGGGGCAGAAGAAAAAACACTATCAGAGTTGCAAAGCAAGCTATGGAAAAAGCAATGCAGTATGCATACAGAGATCGTAGAAATAAGAAAAGAGATTTTAAATCACTGTGGATACAAAGAATAAACGCCGGGGTGAGAGCAGAAGGTTTGACGTACTCTAAGTTTATTAACGGATTAAATAAATGTGGAATAAAAATTGATAGAAAAATTCTAGCTGAGATAGCGTATGATAGTCCAGAAGCCTTTAAAACTATAGTCCAAAAAGCTCAATCTGCTTTAAATTAATCTTCGCTATTGTTTTATTTCTCTGAAGAAATAATCTGTGTAAATGTCAGATCTTAAAAAAATAAAAGATGAATTTTTTTCAAAACTTAGTGGAAAATTAGATATTGCAGAAATAAACCAAATTAAATCTGATCTATTTGGCAAAAGTGGATTAATTTCAACTCAATTTAAAAAAATTGGAGCAATTGCAGAGTCAGAAAGAAAAAAATTTGCTTCTGATTTGAACATAATAAAAGATGAACTCCAGGATTTAATAAGTTCGAAAATAAATGAACTTGAAAGTGCTGAAATTAGCAAGAAATTAGAAAAAGAAAAAATTGACATAACATTACCGGAAAGATCATTTGTTCGAGGGAAAATTCATCCAGTTTCACAAACGATCGATATAATATCATCAATTTTTTCCGAAATAGGTTTTAGCGTGGCGGAAGGTCCAGACGTCGAGAATGAATATAATAATTTTACAGCGTTAAATACACCAGAAAATCATCCAGCTAGAGATATGCACGATACTTTTTATCTGGATGAAAAAAAGCAGAAATTACTACGAACACATACTTCTCCAGTCCAAATTAGAACTATGTTGAAAGATAAGCCACCATTTAAAATTATTGCACCGGGAAGAACTTATAGATCAGATAGTGACCAAACTCATTCACCAATGTTTCATCAAGTTGAAGGACTTCATATAGATAAAAATATAAACATGGGTCATTTGAAAGGATGTTTAAATTATTTTATCAAAGAGTTTTTTGAAGTAGATAAAATTAAGATGAGATTTAGACCGAGCCATTTTCCTTTTACAGAACCATCCGCTGAAGTTGACATTGGATACGAAATGAAAAATGGAAAAATTATAATAGGAGAAGGTAATCAATGGTTAGAGATTTTAGGCTGTGGAATGGTTCATCCTAATGTTTTAAAAAATGTTAAAGTTGATCCATCAAAGTTTCAGGGATACGCATTTGGTATTGGGATTGATAGACTTGCAATGCTCAAATATGGGATAAATGACTTAAGAGCTTTTTTTGATTGTGATTATAGATGGTTAAATCATTTTGGATTTGATCCGCTAGACGTACCTACGAATTATAGGGGCCTTAGTCGATGATAATAACATTTGATTGGTTAAAAGATCATCTGAAAACAAATCTGAGAGAAAAAAATCTTTTAGAACAACTTACCAACATAGGCTTAGAGGTAGAAAGTATAGAGAGACTTTCTGCTGATAACGAGTTATTCAAAGTAGCTGAAATCATAAAAATTGAAAAACATCCAAATGCAGATCGACTAAAAGTTTGCGATGTTAATATTGGAGAAAATGATATTAAAAAAGTTGTATGTGGTGCAGAAAATGCGAGAGAGGGATTGTTGACTATATATGCTCCTCCAGGTGCAATTATTCCCAAAACTAAGACAAAATTAGCAGTTACTAAAATAAGGGGTGTTACATCTTATGGAATGCTTTGTTCAGAGTCTGAATTAAATTTGTCTTATGAGAGTGATGGGATTACTGAATTAAAAAAGGAATTTAGAAAAAATATTGGTAAAAGTTATTTTTCAAAATCAAAAGTAAATCTTATTGATCTCTCTATAACACCTAATAGACCAGACTGTCTTGGAATTAGAGGAATTGCTAGAGATCTGGCTGCATCAGGTTTTGGAAAGTTAGTAGATTTAGAGGAAAAAAAAATTCATTCAAGAAATAAACATACTTTAAAAGTAAAAATTAATAAGGAAAAAGGACAAGGATGTACTGCGTTTGGAAGCTGTTTAATTACAAATGTCAAAAATTCTGAAAGCCCTAAATGGCTTAAAGATAAGTTAACTTCTATTGGTCAAAAACCTATCTCAGCAATAGTTGACATCACAAACTATGTTATGCTTGATGTTAATCGTCCATTACATGCTTATGACGCTGACAAAATTGAAAAAGGTATAATTGTTCGAAACTCTAAGTCTGGAGAAGAGTTTACAGCACTTGATAATAAAAATTATAAATTGGAGAGTGGCATGTGTGTTATTAGCGATAATAAAGGTATTTTAGGACTTGGAGGAATTATTGGTGGTACAAGATCTGGTACAGAATTTGATACGAAAAATATATTATTAGAGTCAGCTTATTTTGAACCGGGATCAATAAGAAATACAGCAAAGAAATTGAATCTAGACACTGATGCAAAGTTTAGATTTGAAAGAGGCATAGATCCGTTATCAATCGAAGATGGTTTAAATAAAGCTGCAAAATTAATAAAAGAGATTTGTGGTGGTGAAATTAGCAAAATTGATATTCAAAAAATAGAAACTTACAAAACAAAAAAAATCTCATTTGACCCAAATATTTTTGAAAAAATATCTGGTTTTAAAATTTCTTTAAAAGAAATGATTAAAATTTTAGAGAATCTTGGTTTTGGGGTAAAAAGTGACAAAAAAAGATTAAAATTAGGTGTTCCTTCATGGAGACCGGATATTTCACAGGAAGTAGATATTGTCGAGGAGTTGGTAAGAATAAGTGGTTATGAAAAGATAAAGAATATAGAGCCAATTAAACAAAGAAAAAAATCTACTTTAAATAAATTTCAGAAATTATTTCATTTTTTACAAAGATCAATTGCCTCTAAAGGTTATCTGGAAGCAATCACTTGGTCGTTCACAGACCAACGTTATAATGATTATTTTAGAGACAAAAAAAAAGAGATAAAAATTATTAATCCTATAAGTACAGAATTAGGAGTTTTAAGGAATTCAGTTTTTTCAAATTTAATAATGCATATTAATAAAAACCTCGATAGAGGTTTTAAGGATTTATCAGTATTTGAAATAGGTCCTATTTTTAATGGTTCTAATCCCGGTGAACAGAATACAGTAGTCTGTGGTTTGTCTGCAGGAAAAAAATCAAGATTATCTTGGATAGAAAAAGATAGAAATGTAGATGTGTTTGATGTGAAAAGAGACGTAATCCAAACTTTAGTTGAAGCTGGTTACGATTCTAAAAAATTTTTCATTGATAACAAAACGCCTAATTATTATCACCCTGGCAAATCAGGAAGACTGTTTTTAGATAACAGAAATGATCAAGTGGCTGCATATTTTGGAGAAATACATCCTAATATTCTAAAGCAGGTCGATATGAAAACTGAGTCTTTAGTTGGTTTTGAAATTTTTATGGATAATTTAAAATTACCAGAGAAAACTCTAAATGATCTTAAGGTAAAATTCTCATTTTCTGATTATCAAAAATCTGAGAGGGATTTTGCATTTATTATAAACAAAAATGTGAATGCTCAAGATTTAATAAATGTCATCTCAAGTGTAGATGAAAGTTTAGTAAAAAATGTTAGAGTTTTTGATGTTTATGAAGGTGAAAACATTCCTGAAAATCATAAATCAATAGCAATAAGTGTAACAATACAGTCATCCGAAAAAACCTTAAATGAGGCTGATTTAGAACAAATTAATAACTTGATAATCAAGACAGTTGAAAATAAAACTGGTGCTAAAATCCGATCATAATTTTAAATGAGCACCATTGATAATATAAGAAATTTTGCAATCATCGCGCATATAGATCATGGTAAATCTACTATTGCAGATAGAATCATTCATAGTTGTGGTGGATTAACCGAAAGAGAGATGAAATCTCAAGTTTTAGATTCAATGGATATAGAAAGAGAGAGAGGTATCACAATAAAAGCACAAACCGTAAAATTAAATTATAAAGCAAAAAACGGAAAAAATTATATCTTAAACATCATTGATACACCTGGCCATGTAGATTTTAGCTATGAAGTGAGTAGATCACTTTATGCTTGTGAGGGTTCAATATTAATTGTTGACAGTACGCAGGGTGTAGAAGCACAAACACTTGCCAATGTTTATCAAGCCCTGGATATTAACCATGAAATTATTCCTATTTTAAATAAGATTGATTTACCTGCATCAGATTTAGAGAGAACTAAAAAACAAATCGAAGATGTCATTGGTATTGATACAGAAAATGCAGTTCCATGTTCTGGTAAAACTGGAGAGGGAGTAGAGGAAATCTTAGAGCAAATTATTTATCGATTACCTGGACCAAAAGGAAATATAAATGAAGATTTAAAATGTTTATTAGTTGATAGTTGGTACGATACTTATTTAGGTGTTGTAATATTAGTTAGAGTTATTAATGGTAAAATTACAAAAAATATGAAGATTAAGATGCTTTCTACTAATCAAGATTATATTGTAGAAAAAGTTGGAGTTTTTACTCCCAAACCTAAGGATATAAATGAGTTAAATTCTGGTGAAATAGGTTTTATAACAACCGGTATTAAAGTTTTATCAGATACAAAAGTTGGAGACACTATTTGTGATGCTTCCAAACCTAAAATTGAGGCTTTACCTGGATTTAAGCCCAGCAAGCCAGTAGTGTTTTGCGGATTATTTCCAGTGGACAGCTCTGAATATCAAAAATTAAAAGATGGTTTGGCAAAGTTACAATTAAATGATTCTAGTTTTTCTTTTGAAGCTGAGTCTTCTTCAGCTTTAGGCCTGGGTTTTAGATGTGGATTTTTAGGATTACTTCATCTTGAAATAATCACTGAAAGATTAGAAAGAGAGTTTGATGTAAATTTATTAACCACAACACCAGGTGTAGTATATAAAATTAACTTTAATAATGGAGAAATAAAAGATTTACAAAATCCATCAAGCTTACCAGATCCCACATTGATAAATTTCATAGAGGAGCCCTGGATCAGAGCTACTATAATCACCCCAGACCAATATTTGGGCTCTATAATAAAATTATGCCAAGACAAAAGGGGAATTCAAATCAATTTAAATTATTCTGGAAATCGAGCTGTACTAACTTATGAATTACCATTGAATGAAGTAGTTTTTGATTTTAATGATAGAATTAAATCTATGACAAGCGGTTATGCTAGTTTTGATTACGAAATTATCGGCTACAGAAATGGTGATCTAGTCAAACTTAATATTTTAGTAAATGGAGAGCCAGTGGATGCTTTAGCCATGATGATTCATAAAGATTTTGCTCAAAAGACTGGAAGAGAAGTTTGTGAAAAATTGAAAGATTTAATACCAAGACATAATTTTATGATACCCGTTCAAGCAGCAATAGGTGGAAAAATAATTGCTAGGGAGACAATAAAAGGATTTAAAAAGGATGTTTTGACAAAAATTCATGGTGGTGGAGCGACAGATAGAAAAAGAAAACTTTTAGAAAAACAGAAAAAGGGTAAAGCAAGATCTAAACAATTTGGTAGGGTAGAAATTCCACAAGAGGCTTTTATAGGAGTATTAAAAATACAAAAAGAATAAATTATTTTCTGATGGTAAAAAACAAAATTTTAGATTGTATAACTTTTTTTGATAATAATTTTATGTTTGAATTAAGGTATAATATATTATCCAATCATGTTGATTATTTTGTAATTTGTGAGTCAAAATTTGATCATACAGGTAAAGAAAAGAAAAAAAATTTTGTTTGGAAAGATTATTATGATGCAAAAAAAATAAAATATTCCTTATTAGAAAAACCTTTTCCAAAAAATACAAATCGTTGGGAAAACCAAGCAATCCAAAGGGAGTTCCTACTTTCAGAGACAAATTTTGCTGATCCCGATGATTATATTTTTTTTTCTGACCCAGATGAAATAATTAATCCAGAATTATTAAAAAATTTTAAGCTAAATAAAAAATATGGAATATTTCTGCAAAAATGCTTCAATTATAAATTCAATATTTTTAATCCTCACGAGACACCTTGGGAAGGTACAAGAGTTTGTAAAAAAAAGAATTTGAAGTCTATAGATTTTATGAGACAAAAAGTTATTACAAAAAACCTTAAATATAATTTTTTAAGATTTGACAAAGAAAAAAATATTGAAATATTTCATAATGCTGGATGGCATTTTAATAACATAATGTCAGTAGCAGAAATATCTCTCAAATTAAAAACTTTTGCACACTCAGAATATTCTGATGAAAAATTTTGTTCTGAAAAAACTATTAAAAAAAAAATAGCAAATAAAGAAGATCTTTTTGAAAGAGGTCATAAGTATGAAGTAGTAGAATTAAATGAAGATTTCCCAGATTATATTCTTAAGAATATAAGCAAGTACCATGATTTTATTATTTAGATTTAATTGGAGAGGTGGCCGAGTGGTTGAAGGCGCACGCTTGGAAAGCGTGTAAAGGGGAAACTCTTTCATGGGTTCGAATCCCATTCTCTCCGCCATTAGAATTTTGATATGATTAAAAAATTCATAAATAAAGACAGTATTTTTTATAAACCTTATTTATTTTTCAGAATATTTTGGTTAGAAAAATTTTTTTTGAAGAAAAAAAGTTACTCCCAATGTGGTGAAGATATTTTTATCATAGAATTTTTTAAAGATAAAATTAACAAAGGTACGTATTTAGATATTGGTGCATTTCATCCAATTAAGTTTAATAACACATATTTACTTCATAAAAAAGGATGGAAAGGAACTAACATAGATTTAAATCAAACATCTATTGATTTGTTTAATATCTTAAGACCAAATGATAAAAATATATGTGCTGCCATTAGTGACAAGGTCGAAAAAGTTGAGGTTTATATAGAAAATCTGTTTAGTCCACTAAACACAATATCTCTAGATCATTTAAAATTATCTGATAGTGATAAATTAAGAAAAAAAACTTATTATGTTGAAACAAAAACAATAAATAATTTGATAAATCACAAATTTGATTTTTTAAATATAGATATAGAGGGATTAGATATAAAAGTAATCAAATCAATAAATCTAAAATTTTATAATCCTAAACTTATATGTATCGAGATTTTAAATCCAAAAAATGAGATAGATTTGAGTGATTATTTAATTAAGCATGGGTATTATTTTGAAAAAAAAATGGGGCCAAGTTATTTTTTTTCAAAAAATCTTAAAAACCATTTTTAACATAGCAATATTCAAAAAAGTTAAAAAAGTATTGAAAATTAAGGGTTATTTGAGGAAATAATTCATAACTATTTATTATAAATACACAAATAAACTTAAAAAATGATATAATTTATTTTTCCTAAATTAAAAAATGACAAGCAAAAGTACATATAAAGCTGACTCCATTAAAGTTTTAAAAGGCCTTGAAGCCGTTAGAAAAA
The DNA here is from genome assembly GCA_902594395.1 of uncultured Pelagibacteraceae bacterium. Lineage (GTDB taxonomy): Bacteria > Pseudomonadota > Alphaproteobacteria > Pelagibacterales > Pelagibacteraceae > Pelagibacter. Next base: position 45,423 of record CACJLZ010000002.1, on the reverse strand, counting down.
GACCAGGTATGTATATTGGAGATACTGATGATGGAACCGGTTTACATCATATGGTTTACGAAGTTGTTGATAATTCTATCGATGAGGCATTAGCAGGTCATTGTAAAAATATTAGTGTAAGAATAAACAATGATGGTACAATCACAGTAAACGATGATGGTAGAGGTATACCTGTAGACATTCATAAAGGGGAAAAAAAATCAGCCGCAGAAGTAATTATGACACAACTTCATGCAGGAGGAAAATTTGATCATGACTCTTATAAAGTCTCAGGAGGGTTGCATGGAGTTGGGGTGTCAGTTGTCAATGCGCTTTCAGAGAAGTTAGAATTAGAAATTGATAGGGATGGAAAAAAGTATTTTATAGAATTTAAAAACGGTGAGTCAAAATCACCTCTTAAGGTGATAGGAAAGTCAAAAACCTCTGGTACGCAAATAACTTTTTTACCTTCAAAAGAAATTTTTTCATCAACTAAATTTAACCCAAATACTTTAATTAAAAGAATGAGAGAATTAGCATTTCTCAATAAAGGAATTAAAATTTTACTTATTGATGCAAGTCAAAAAAAAGAAAAAACTTCAGAATTTAAGTATGACGGAGGTATTATCGAATTTGTAGAATTTTTAGATGAAAAAAGAGAAAAACTACAAAATAAAAACGGTAACAACTTATTTAAAAGGGCAGTTTATATCGAAGGCGAGAAAAACAATATTGAACTTGAATGTGCTTTGAAATGGAATGCTGGATATTCAGAGGATATTTTTCCTTATACAAATAATATCCATCAAAAAGATGGAGGTACACATTTATTTGGTTTCAGAAGTGCGCTAACTAGAGTAATAAACAAGTATGCTAATGAAAATAATTTGCTTAAGAAAAATAAACTAGCAATTTCTGGTGATGATATCAAAGAAGGTCTCACTTGTGTTTTATCGACAAAAATCCCTGACCCAAAATTTTCTTCCCAAACTAAAGATAAATTAGTTTCGTCTGAAGTAAGAATGATTGTTGAAAATATGGTGAATGAAAAATTATCAATTTGGTTTGATCAAAATCCATCAATCGCAAAAATAGTTTTAGCTAAAATTATTCAAGCAGCAATGGCAAGAGATGTTGCAAGAAAAGCAAGAGAAAATGTAAGAAGGAAAGGTGCTCTTGAGTTAAGTGGTCTTCCTGGAAAATTAGCAGATTGTCAAATTGGAAAACAAGAAGGAACAGAGTTATTTATAGTAGAGGGAGACTCAGCCGGCGGTTCTGCAAAACAGGGCAGGAACCGGTCTAATCAAGCAGTTTTACCATTAAGAGGAAAAATACTTAATACTTATGTAGAGGAATTAAATTTAAAAAAAAGTTTAAATGGCAATGCAAATGGATCTGATCAAAGAACAAAAGCTCTAGCTAAAATGATCTCCTCAAATGAAATTGTTACATTAATAAATGCTTTAGGCTTAGATCCTAAGGCATATGAAATTGATTTAAAAGACTTAAGATATGGAAAAATTATCATAATGACAGACGCGGATGTTGATGGATCACACATTAGAGCGTTGCTTTTAACTTTTTTCAATAATAAACCATTTAACAAACTTATCGAAAATGGACATATATATTTAGCACAACCTCCATTATTTAAAATTAACAAAGGTTTAAAAGGTATTTACATTAAAGATGAAGAGGAATTAGAGAATTTTATAATTAACAACAGTAAAGATCTAAAAAAAAGTAAAAAGGGTTCGAAAGAATTTATAAATTTGTTAGAAATTGAAAAATCAAAGATGAGCATTCAGAGATTTAAAGGTTTAGGTGAAATGAATCCCGAGGAATTATGGTCTACTACTTTAAATCCAGAAACAAGAAATTTACTAAAAGTCCAGTACTCGAAAAATTCAAAAAAAGATCAAGATTTAATTCATACATTAATGGGTAGTGATGTAACTTTAAGAAAAGATTTTATCATTTCTAACGCAATAAATGTTCAAAATTTAGATATTTAGACCATGAAGTTTTTTGAAACTTCAAAATTTCATACTTTAAAAAAATCTACTTATATTTCTTTAAGATGGATAGGTATAATAGGGCAATTGATTTCAGTATATATAGTTTATTTTTTTTTCAATTTCGATTTTAATTTTTTTTTATCGAATCTAATTATTTTTATTGGGACCTTAAGTAATTTTTATTTGATCTTAATTTACAATAAAACTCAACTTTCTGATAGATCTGCGCTAGTTTTTTTAATGATTGATATACTTCAATTAGGTTCACTGATATATCTTACAGGAGGTGTCGTAAATCCTTTTGTTATTTTTTTATTAATTCCTAGTGTTTTTGCATCATCAAATTTAGGTATTAGAACAAATTTATTTCTTGTTGTTACAACAATACTAATGATTATTTTTTTGACATTTTATGCTAAGGACTTACCTGCTCCATTAAATGATCATTTTCATGTCGATCCCTATTATTATTATTCAATTCCAATTGCATTAGTAATTGCCTTAATTTTCTTAAATTATTTTGCAATAGTATTTGGCTCTGAATCTAGAAAAAGAAAAGAAGCATTAAGTAAAATGGAGGAAATAATGGCTCAAGAACATGAGATGTTATCTTTAGGGGGTCAAGCAGCTGCAGCAGCACATTCTCTTGGAACTCCATTATCCACTATCAAAATTATCTCACAAGAGCTAAAAGATCAATTAAAGGACAGTGCAGAACTGAAATCAGATATAGAATTATTATCAAGTCAAGTAGAGAGATGTAATCAAATTTTAAAAAAGTTGTCTTTAAACCCGATTGAAGAAGACGACTTTATAGATGAGGACTTAAATTTTAAAAAATACATCATTCAAATTATTAATTCATTTAAAGAAACAAGTAGTAAAAAATTTATTCTAAATTTCGATCAAGATTCAAGTTCGAGAAAAATTCCAAAATCAATTGAGATAATATATGGCTTGAGAAATTTTATTGGAAACGCGAATAAATTTGCTAGAGAAAAAATATTTATAACTTTAAAAAGTAATAATGATTATACTGAAATCACTATCGAAGATGATGGTGAAGGATATCCAAGTGAAATATTATCAAAAATAGGTGAACCTTATTTAAGAACACTTAAGAACAAGAATAAGAAACAATCTGGTTTAGGTTTAGGAATATTTATTGGTAAAAACTTACTTGAGAAAAACTTTGCCTCTTTGAATTGTCAAAATTCTAAAACAAGAACTGGAGCAGAGGTTAATATAAGATGGAAAAATCAAGATTTAAAAAAAATTTAATGTAATTTTGCTTTTTTGTCAAATAATGAGCTCAATTGAGAAATCATTACGTCACCAAGTTCATTTACATCAGTAATTTTAATCGCTCTTTTATAATATCTCGAAACATCGTGACCAATTCCTATAGCTAAAATTTCTATTTCAGATTTATCCTCAATAAACTTCACCATTTTTTTCAAATGTTTCTCTAAAAAATCACCAGAATTTACTGACAAAGTTGAGTCATCAACAGGCGCACCATCTGAGATTACCATCAAAATTTTTCTTTCTTCTTTCCTTTTTTTAATTCTATTGAAGGCCCATGTAATAGCCTCACCATCTATATTTTCTTTAAGCAAACCCTCTTTTAACATTAACCCAAGGTTATCTTTTGCCTGTCTCCAATGTGTATCTGCCCCTTTATAAATGATATGTCTCAAGTCATTTAATCTCCCAGGTGTCTTGGGTTTATTGTTTTTATTCCAAAACTCTCTACTTTGACCACCCTTCCAATTTTTTGTCGTAAAACCTAGTATATCTACTTTTACAGAGCAACGCTCCAGTGTTCTAGAGAGAATATCAGCACAAATAGCTGCGATTGTAATTGGTCTACCTCTCATAGAACCTGAGTTATCAATTAAAAGTGTAACAACAGTATCTTTAAAGTCTAAATCTTTTTCTTTTTTGAAAGATAAAGAATTATATGGATCCATTATAATTCTCGGTAACTTAGAGCTGTCAAGTAGTCCCTCCTCTAAATCAAACTCCCAAGCTCTATTCTGTTTTGCCAACAATTGTCTCTGAAGTTTATTAGCAAGTTTTGTGATAACATCTTGGAAACCAATTAATTGTTGATCTAAAGTTTTTCGAAGTTTATTAGCTTCATCAGAATTCTCGAGATTTTCAGCTTTTGTAATTTCATCAAATTGTGTTGTGAAGATTTTGTAATCTACATTTAAATTTTTTAAATTTTTTTTTTGAATTAAGTGCTCTGAATTTTGTTCATCTGATTCTGTATCAACAATCTGTTCATCTAATTTATATTCATCAATATTATAATCCGAGTCCAAACTTGTGTCCGTTTCATCTTGTTTTTCAGGATCTTTCTTATCCTCATCCTCACGTTCATCATTATCACTCGACCGATTATCTTGGTTATCCTCTTGATTTTCATCTTTTTTTTTCTCATTTTCTTCTGATTGAAATATATCCATCTTTTGCAGTATTTGAGAAAATTTCGAACTATATATATTTTGATTTTCTAAATTTTTTTCAAAAAATTCTATATGTTCAAAAATTGATTTATCAAAATCTTTTTCCCAGAAATCTAACATTTTTGATGTTAAAGGACTAAGTTTGATTTTGTGAAAATTTTTTAACATATATAATTCAAAAGCTTCTATCACAGACACATCATCTTTGGATTTAATTTGATTTTCTCTTTTGTGATTAATCATTTGAATATAGTTATCTCGTAAATTTTTGTCTATTCCTTTTAACATTTTAGATCCCAATTTTTCATATCTTATTTTTTCTGTGATTGTGTAAAGTGATTTACATGAAGAACCAGTGGGTAAATTTTTTTTAAATATAGACTCACTCGAAAATTTCCTTTTAAGAGCTTTTGAGTCTGTTTCTGCTCTAGCTTTAATAAAATCGTTTTTTGAATTTAAATTTTCCAATTCAATTAAATCTTGTTTTTCAGAATTTTTAATATTCTTTTTTGTATTAATACCTAAATCATCTGAAATTACCCTTGCAGTAGAGGATAGAGCTTGTCTAAGCTTTTCTTTTAAACTCTCAGTCTTATTGTTCATTAAATTTGGATATTTAATAAGGACTCTGGCAATTCTTCACCAAAACACCTTTGGTAATATTCTGCGATTATGTTCTTTTCAATCTCATCACATTTATTTAAAAATGTTACCCTAAAAGCGTAACCTGTATCTTTAAAAATTTCTGAATTTTCAGCCCAGTGCAAAACTGTTCTTGGACTCATAACTGTTGATATATCACCAGCTATAAATCCTTTTCTAGTTAATGAAGCAACTTTTATCATATTAGAAACTTTTTCTTTTCCTTTTGAATTATTTAAATCTTTATTTTTTGCTAAAATAATTTCCATTTCTTTATCAAGACTGAGATAGTTTAAGGTTGTAACAATATTCCATCTATCCATTTGGCCTTGATTTATTTGCTGAGTTCCATGGTAAAGACCTGTTGTATCGCCTAAACCAATAGTATTAGAGGTTGCAAATAATCTAAAAAATTTATTTTGTTTAATTACTTTATTTTTGTCTAAAAGAGTAAAATTACCTTGTGCTTCAAGCACCCTCTGTATAACGAACATTACATCAGGTCTTCCTGCATCATATTCATCAAATACTAAAGCAATGGGGTTTTGTATGGACCAAGGTAAAATCCCTTCATTAAATTGTGTAACTTGCTTACCATCTTTCAAAACAATCGCGTCCTTACCTATTAAATCTATACGACTGATATGACTGTCTAAATTTACTCTGATGCAAGGCCAATTTAACCTTGCAGCAATTTGTTCTATATGAGTAGATTTTCCTGTTCCATGATATCCTTGAACCAAAACTCTTTTGTTAAAAGCAAAACCCGAGATGATAGCTAGAGTAGTATCACGATCAAATTTGTAGTTTTTATCTATTTCTGGCACATACTCATTCTTTTTAGAAAAAGCATCCACCTCCATATTGGACTCTATCCCAAAGGTTTGTTTTATTGAGAGTTTTATGTCAGGCTGACTGTTGATATTTGGTGTCAATTTTTTTCTCTATAAGTATTTTTTAACTGAGTGTAAGCCAAAGTTATTAATTTAAGTTTTTCTTCAAATTTTTTATTCCCAGAATTCATATCAGGGTGAAATTTTTTAACAAGTATTTTAAATTTTTCATAAATTTTTCCCCAATTCGATCCTACAGAAATACCCAATATTTCAAATGCTTTGATGTCTTTGTGATTATATCTAAATTGTCCCATGTGATTAAAATCACTTTTTAACTTTTCTTTATCAAGTTCGTCTCGCAAAGTATTATTCCACAAGACTTTAAAAAAATTATCTGAAGAACTAAAACTTTGAGTAGGTTTATGCCAAACCATGTCTGATTTCAAAAAATCAATCACTTGATCATCGTTCATTCCTGAGAAATAATTCCAATTTTTATTAAATTCTTTCACATGGTTTAAACATAATAACCTAAATTTTTTACTATTATCTTTTTCAACTGGTGCTTTATATTCACCAATTTCATTGCAATTATTCCAGTCACAGATATTTTTCATGATATAATTATATCAAATGAATATAGATGAATTAATTACAAACGTAAAAAAAAAAATAAAAAAAAATATTAATATTGAAAATATTTTGATAGAAGATAAAACATTCTTACATAAAAATCATCCAGGACATGAAAGTAAAAAATTTCATTTAAAAATCAGTATAGAGTCTGAGGAGCTTAAGAAATTAAATAAAATTGAGAGTAATAAAAAAATTTATAAAATATTAGACGAGGAATTAAAAAATCATATTCACTCTTTACAAATTTTAATTAATTAATTTTTTTTTTAAAAAAAGTTTGGCGGTAACATCTGAAATTTCTTTTTCAATTATTGGGCCTCCAATTTTTTTAATTAACATAAGCTTAATATTTTTAGAGTTATTCTTTTTGTCTCTTATCATAAAGGATATGATCTGATTAATTTTTTTTATTGTAAAATAATTTTTAATAGAAACTGGAAAATGATAATTATTAAGATGTTTAATTGCAGAATCAAATTCTTTATGGGTAATCAGCTTTTTATTTTTGCTAAATTCAAACGCAGATTTCATACCTAGAATTACTGCCTCTCCATGATTTAATTTTTTTGAAAAATTTAAACTTGCCTCATATGCATGAGCAAAAGTATGTCCAAAATTCAAAATTTTTCTCAGATTTTTTTCTTTTTCGTCTTTTTCAACTATGGATTTTTTAACTTTACAACTCTCATAAATAGATTTTTCAATAGTTGGAGACTTTAATTTCAATACGTCATCAATATTTTTATCCAGAAAATTATAAAACTTTTTATTTGCAATTAATGCATGTTTTACTATTTCTGCGTAACCACAAACTACTTCTCTAAATGGTAGACTCTTTAAAACGTCTACATCGCTGATAACAATTTTAGGTTGATAAAAACTTCCAATTAAATTCTTGCCCTGAGATGTGTTAATACCTGTTTTTCCGCCAACAGATGAGTCAACTTGTGATAACAATGTTGTTGGAATATTTACAAATTTTAGACCTCTTTTGAATAAACTTGCCGCAAAACTTGCTACATCACCAGTAATGCCTCCTCCAATAGATATTAGACTGTCATCTCTTGAAAAATTCTTTTGGAGCAAAAGATTTAAAATTTTATTAACATTTTTCTGATTTTTATTTTTCTCATTAGCATTGTAAATAAATTTGTAAACCTCAAATCTTTTTAGAGATCTTGAAATTTGTGTGACATATCTATTTGGAACATTTTTATCAAAAACTAACAAGCATTTTTTAAAGCTGATAGAATTTTTTTTTAATATCTGTGATAAATTAGAAATTAAATTTCTCCCAATTATAATAGGATATTTTTCTGATTTAGTTTTAACTATTAGTTTAATTGGACTCATAAATATCTATGATTTTTTTTGCAATTTGTTGTTTTGTAAAATTTTCACAATCTATTTTATATAGTGCTTTAGAGTAAATAATTGAACGTTTTTTTATGATTTCTATGAGCTCATTTTTACTAGAATTTACTGCCAAAGGTCTTTTTTTACTGTTTTTAATCCTATTAATTAAAGTATCGATATTCCAATTAAGCCAAAATGATAAGTGATTTTCTAAAACCTCATTTTTAATCGTTCGATTGATGAAAGCTCCTCCACCAAGTGCAACCACACCTTTTTTACTTTTTAAAATATTAAGAGATACCTTTTTTTCAATATCCCTAAAGAAGTTTTCTCCTTTTATTTCAAAAATTTTTGATATTTTCATTTTTTGATCTTTTTCAATTAATTGATCGATATCAAAAAAGTTAAGATTTAATTTTTTTGATACCAAAGAGCCAATAGAGCTCTTCCCAGAGCCCATCATTCCTATAAAAACTAAATTTTCCTTTGATTTCATAAGTTTCTTTATTGAAAAAACACAAATATGTCTTAATTTGAAATTAATTAAACTTATATGCAATTTACAAGAAAAACAAGTTATAGCAAAAGTATAATTGGATTATTAATAAAGTTATTTTTAATTGCAATTGTATTTATTGGAATAATTTTTCTTTTAAATAAATTAGATTTCCCAGCACCAAAAAAACCAATTGAAAAAATAATACCTAATGAAAATTTTAAAATTGTTAAATAAAACTTATTTATCAATTCTAATTATTCTTTACCTTTCAATCGTGAATTCCTTTTCAGAAAATGAGCCTGTAGATATATGGAATATTGATCAAGAGCAAATACAAGAAAATTCTGAAAATAAAGAATTAATTTCAACTACTGAGAGCGCACTTGAAACTGAAAAAATAAATGTTTTTAATATGCAAACTAAAGATAAATCAGACTCAATTAAAGTTGACGAAACTTTAAATTCCAAAAAAATTAAAATAGTTGGTCTCTACGATCCTGAGGATTTTGGATTGAAAATTGATATGTGGTCCAATTCAAATGGTGATCAATTAAAATATCTTTTCTCTAATTTAGCTAAAATGAACTTATCACGAGATGCTTCAGAACTTTTGAATATTATTTTACTAACAAACGCTTATTATCCCAAAAAAAATATTAGTGAAAGGGATTTCTTAAAAATCAAATCAGATTGGTTGATAAAATATAATAACTTAGAGCTAATAGAGGAGTATTTAATCAAGAATGATATTTTAAATTTACACCCTAAACTAAGTAAATATTTAGTTGATCAATATTTATCTGAATCTAAGCTTGATCAAGCTTGCAAAATTCTTTTAAATAGTTCAGAACCAATAAAAAACAATTATTTGTCAAAATTTAATATCTATTGTTTGATAAGCAATGGAAAAAAAGATGAAGCACAATTGATTTTTGACTTAAAAAAAGAATTAGGTTTTAACGACCAATATTTTGAAAATAAATTAAACTATCTTTTTGGATATACAGATGAAATTGATAAAGCTATTTCTGAAAAAAATATCCTAGAGTTTCATTTGGCTCATAAAACAAACCCAGAATTTTTTTTCGAACCAAAAGAAAATACTAATCCATTAATATGGAAATATTTAGCTGCTTCAAATTTATTATATCAAACTAATGAAATTGACTTGGATGAATTAGAAAAAATAGAATTAATCGAGTATGCCACACATAATAAGAATTATCTTGAAGATGAATTGTTTCAAATTTACAAAAGGTTTCAGTTTACGATTGATCAATTTTTGAATGTCAAAACAGTATTCAAATCTTTAACTAATATTGAAAGTAGGGCCCTTTTATATCAAAGTGTATTGTTAGAGTCTGACATAAATAAAAAAATAGAGTTAATGAAACTTTTAAAAGAAGCATTCATCAAGGATAAAATTGGTAATGCTTTTGACGAGAAATTAAAAGACCTTTTGCAAGATATTGAATTAGATCAAATTTCTTCAAAACATACTAGTTTTTATTTAGAAAATATTAATACTGATGAAAAAAAACAAACTAAAATAAAGTATAATGATGATCTTTTACATCAATCAAAACTTATAAAATATTTTATTGGAGAATATAACCAAACAAAAATAGAAAAAGATCTCAATAATTTTCTCAAAAAAATAAAAAAAGATAAAAAGTATTCTATCTCAAAAAAAGATATTATTTTAATCGAGTCATTAAAATCAGATGGCATAAAAATTGATAAGAAATACGACAATTTATATAAAATTCTAGACTCTGAAATGCCAACAGATATTCAGGTCATGATAAATAATAATGAGTCTGCTTCAACAATTCTTAGAATTATAGAGGTTATTGGTCAAGATGATTTGAGTACTTTAGATGAGGACACCCTATTTTTTATAATAAGTGCACTTAATCAATTAAACGTAGACTTCTTACGTAATAAGATTCTATTAAAAGTTCTTCCTTTAAAAGTTTAAAAATTAGTTTATTTATTTATCTAATGAGCATTAAAGATATAATTACAGTTCCTGACGAAACTTTAAAAAAAATCTCTAAACCATTAGAAAAAGTCAGCACTAACGAAAAAAAACTAATCAATGATTTATTTGATACAATGTATGCTTCGAGAGGTATCGGATTAGCTGCAGTACAAATAGGTATCCTGAAAAGAATTTTAGTAATTGATGTGTCTACTAAAGATGAAAAAAGGGAACCTTTAAGTTTCATAAATCCTGTTATTAAAAAAGTTAGTGATGAAACCTCAATTTATGAGGAGGGTTGTTTATCAATTCCAGATACATTTATAGAAATTGAAAGGCCAAAAATTTGTGAAGTGGAATATATTGATATCAATGGAGAAAAAAAAAATTTAAAGTGTGATGGTCTTTTATCAACCTGTTTACAGCACGAAATTAATCATTTAGATGGAAAATTGATTATTGACCATCTATCAAAGTTAAAAAGAGATATCATCATCAAAAAAATTTCAAAAACAAAAAAAAAGCCTGACAGAATATTAGTTTAGAAATGCCTAAAAAAATCATTTTTATGGGTACACCCATGTTTGCAGTTCCAATATTAAAATCTCTATATCAAAATGGTTTTCCAATAAATTTGGTTTATACACAACCACCTCAAAAATCTCACCGAGGTCAGAAGATAAATAAATCACCAGTCCAAGGTATATCGGAAACTTTAAATATAGAATTCAGATCTCCACAGAGCTTGAAAAATAACACTGAGGAATATGAGTTTTTAAAAAAAATGGAGGCTGATCTTGCAATTGTTGTAGCCTATGGACAAATAATTCCTAAAGAATTCTTAAGTTTAACAAAAAAAGGTTTTATAAATATTCATGCATCTATACTCCCAAAATGGAGAGGTGCTGCACCTATTCAGAGGGCTATAATGAATTTAGACACAGAAACAGGGATCAGTATAATGAAAATTAATGAAGAATTGGATAGTGGACCTGTAAGTAACACTTATAAAATAAAACTTGATCAAAGTCTGAATGCAAAAGAGGTCTCTGAAAAACTCGCTTTAATGGCAGCGGATAAAATTTTAGATGTTGTAGATGAAATTTTAGAGGGTAAATCAAATTTTGTTGATCAAGACAATTCAAAAGCCACTTATGCAAAAAAAATTACTAAAAATGAAGGGCAAATAGACTGGAAAAGTGATGCTTTAAAAATAATTGGAAAAATTAATGGCTTATATCCTTCTCCAGGAGCTTTTTTCAATTTTAACGGCCAAAGATATAAAATTTTAAAAGCAGAAATTGGAAATGGTGGTGGTCAAAATGGTGAGGTTATATCAGACAATCTTGAAATAGCGTGTGGAGGCAAAAAATCTATTAAAGTTCTTGAGATACAGAGAGAGGGAAAAAAGGTTCAAAAAATTGGTGAGTTTATGCTTGGATCTCAAATTAAAAAAGGTTCAATCATATCTAATGTTTAGATATCAGATATTAATAGAATATGTAGGTACCAATTTTAGAGGTTGGCAAATTCAAACAAAAGGCAAAACCATACAGGGTCTTATTCAAGAGAGAGTTTCTAAATTATTAAAGGAAAAAATTATTTTGTTTGGTGCAGGAAGATTGGATAAAGGAGTACATGCACTTGAACAATCTGCCCATTTTGAGTGTAAAAAAAAAATCGAAGATTTGAGTAAATTTTTAAAATCTCTAAATCATTTTTTGAATAAGGAAAAGATTTCAATCATTAAAATTAATAAAAAGGGTAAAGATTTTCATGCAAGATTTTCTGCAAGAATGAGAATATATAAGTATATAATAATTAATCGTTTAAGTAGACCTGTAATAGATAAAAATAGAGGATGGCACGTTATTAATAAACTCGACTTAATAGTAATGAAAAAAGCTGCAAAAAAATTAGTTGGTACAAAGGATTTTTCTACCTTTAGAGCTTCTAGTTGTAGAGCCAAAAGTCCAATTAAAACTATGAGATCTGTTAAGATAAAATCAAGAAATGATAAAATAGAAATAGAATTTCAATCTCAATCTTTTCTACAACAACAAGTTCGATCAATGGTTGGTTGTTTAAAATATGTCGGTGAGAAAAAATGGACTTTAAAAAAATTTAATTTTGTTATGAACTCCAAAAAAAGAATTTTGTGTGCACCGCCTGCACCACCTGAAGGTCTTTATTTAGCTAGAGTTATTTATTAATTTTTTTACTCATTGCAAACTTTTTATTTATTCTCCATCTAGACTCTGCTCTTACAATATAACCACAGCAATTTTTTGAACCACATTTGCAAGGAAATTGTTTATAGTCCTCATCATAACCAAATCCATAATCACAAGTAAACTCCTCACCTTTTTTAATATCACGAATTGCAGTAATCCATACTTTAAGTCCCTTACCATTATAATCACAGTTGTTATTGCAACTATGGTTTACTAGACCTGCGATATTCCATGAAAAATCTCCATCGAGGGAATATCTTTTATTTAATGTGAATAAGTAAATAGGTTTTTTATTATCAAACTTAGTTGACTCATCTACCTCTTTATTTGTAATAATTTTGCCAACGTAATTTATTATTTTTGTTCCTTCTTTAATATCACGTGTAGCATAAAGACCTCGACCTCTTTTATCAATTTTAGATCTTTTAATTCTATAAAGTTTCATGTGAGAGATTTATTATTTAGTAAGTTTAAATCAATTGAATTCAACAAGTGCGTTAACATGTTCATTAGCACTTTCAGATAACGCATTTAAGTCATAACCACCTTCAAGAATAGAAATAACTTTTCCTTTAGTAAACTCGTTGGTAGCAGCTAAAGTTCTTCTAGTAATTTCGTAAAAATCTTTTGATTTTAATTTAAATTGAGCTAAAGGATCATCTTTATGTGCATCAAAACCTGCTGAAAATATTAGAAAATCAGGTTTATAATTAACTAATCTATCTAAAACTCTATCGAATGCATTAAAATATTCCTCTGAGTTTGTGCCTGCTGGTAAAGGTATATTTAAAGAATTATTAAAGTCACCTTTATCTTTGTCCGTACCTCCGCCGGGATAAAAAGGATATTGGTGTGTTGATATATACAATGAATTTTTGTTATTACGCATAACATCATAATTTCCATTTCCCCAGTGCACATCAAAATCTACGCATGCAACCCTCTTATATTTATAATTTTTAATTAAATAATTAGTGGCTACTCCAGCATTTGATATACAACAAAATCCCATTGCTTTATCCTTTTCTGCATGGTGTCCAGGAGGCCTCGCTAGACAAAATGCGTTCTTAAATTCTTTATTTTCTACTCCATCTATCGCCCTAATTGTTGAGCCAGCAGCATCGAATACTGCCTTTTTACTGTCTGGTGAAATGACAGTATCTCCATCTAAAAACTTTAGACCTTGTTGTGGAAAAGAACTGTTTAAGTTACGAATATATTCTTTTGAATGTGTCATTGCCAATATATCATCGGGCACACAACCTGGTTTTTCCCATATCAGATCACTTCTTTTTCTTAATTTTTCTTTTATGGCAATTACTCTTTTAGGTTGTTCAGGATGACCGTTACCAGTGTCATGTTTTTCATAAGAGTCAGAATTTATTATCGCTGTATTCATTTGAAATAATTTTTTAAAATACTTTCATAAATTTTAGTTAGATTTTTTAAATCTTTTAAAGATACTGCCTCATCAACTTTATGCATAGTTTTTCCAACTAATCCAAATTCAAGACCAGGACATATAGTTCTTATAAATCGTAAATCTGAAGTTCCACCTGTTGTAGATAATTTTGGCTTTAACTTAGTTATCTTTTTAATGACATTTTGTATCATAAATGTCGTTTTATTCGGTTTTGTTAAAAAAGCTTCACCAGAAACTCTATACTCAATTTTAAATTTTGATTTATGTTTTTTGGTTATTTTTCTAAAAATCTTATTAAGTCTTTTTTTTAAAGAATTAGAAGTATGTTTGTTGTTGAATCTTATATTAAATGTTGTTTCAGCTATTGCTGGAATAACATTATCTGCAGTATTATTTATATTAATCTTAGTAACTTCCAAGTTTGTAGGTTGAAAATCTTTAGTTCCTTTGTCAAACTTAATGTCTTTCAGTTCTTTTAAAATATTAACAATTATAGTTGAAGGATTATTTGCCCTAGCAGGATATGCAACATGACCCTGTGAACCAAATATAATTAATTTACCAGTCAAACTTCCCCTACGCCCAATTTTAATCATCTCACCTAATTTATTTGGATTAGTTGGTTCACCAACAAGACAAAAATTTATTTTCTCTTTTCTTTTTTTTAAATATTCTACGACTTTTTTGGTACCATTTATTGCATCACCCTCTTCATCTCCAGTAATTAATAGACTAATTGATCCATTAAATTTTTCATTTTTTGATAAAAAATTGCTTACAGCAGAAACAAAAGCTGCAACAGAACTTTTCATATCATTTGCACCTCTTCCAATTAAATGATTATTTTTTACAGATGGTTTAAATGGATTTATCGTCCAATCTTTTATATTACCCGGGGGAACAACATCTAGGTGACCTGCATAACAAAAATTAGGTCCTTTTCTTCCCAACCTTGCATATAAATTTTTAACTGGTTTGAAATCTTTCTCTTTAAATTCAAGTAATTTTGTTTTGAAACCAAGTTTTTTCAATTTTTTTTCTAAAAATTTCATCACACCAGCGTCTACTGGAGTAACAGTTGGAAATCTAATTAGCTCTTTAGCTAATTGTAATTCATTAATCTTTTGCATATTTAATCTCTTAAAAGATCGTTAATTGATGTCTTTGACCTAGTTTTTGAATCGACTGTTTTTATTATATGAACAGCATAAAGATCTTTGTGCGTGCCTGGTACTACAACTGAATAAGGTGGTATACGACCTTTTGTAATCTCACCATTTGATCTGTTTACAATTTTGGTACTTTGTCCAATGTAGCATCCCATTGAAAGAACACTTCCTTCTTCAACAATAACTCCCTCAACAACCTCAGACATAGCTCCAACGAAAACATTATCTTCAATGATAGTTGGTAGTGCTTGAGCGGGTTCCAATACACCTCCAATTCCTGATCCAGCTGATATATGACAATTTTCTCCAATCTGGCAACAGCTACCAGCACGACTAAACGTATCCATCATAGTCCCAGCTCCAATAAAAGCACCAATGTTTACATAACATGGCATTAGAACGGCATTCTTTCCAATAAAAGATCCAGGCCGTACTGGACTATTGGGTGTCATGCGAAAGCCAGCAGCTTCATGTTGTTCTTTGGTCCAACCTGCAGTTTTACCTTTTAATAAATGAGCTTTGTCATACCAACTGGAATAAGGTCCATTTAAATTTTCCATTGGATAGATTCTAAAACTTAGCATAATTGCTTTCTTTAGGTGTTGATGAGTTACCCATTCTCCATTTATTTTTTCAGCAACTCTTGATTTGCCACTATCCAAGTCACTTATTACTTGATTGATTGCATCCTTTAAGGACTGATCCGATTTTGGATTTACTTGATCTTTGTTTTCCCAAGCATCATTTATAATTTTTTCTATAGACATGATTTATTGACTTTTTAATAACCTTATTTCCTTAAGAAATAAAGACAGATTTTCAATTTTATGAGATATATAATCTTTATTAGAATCCATCTTACCAAAATGCTCATCATTAATTAACCAAACAGTTGCACATCCCCTTTCATAACCAATACTAAGGTTTTTTGCGATATCTTCTATATAAATTGTTTCTTTTGGATTTAATCCAAATTTTTTAACCATTAAATCAAAAGTTTTAGCCTCAGGTTTTGGCACATACCCAGCATCTTTAATATCAAAAATTTTATCTCTTCCAAAGAGATCATATACTCCTAGATGGGTTAAAATATTTTTAGCATGTTCGGCGCTCCCATTTGTAAAAATAAATTTTTCCATATCTAATTTTTCAAGTTCACTTCTCATAATCTTGTCCTCTTTCATAAATGAAAGATCTATTGTGTGAACAAATTTTAGGAATTCTTCCGGGGGTATATCATGATGTATCATTAAACCATTTAAACTAGTATTGTATTTATAATAATAATCAGTTTGTAATTTTTTTGCTTCTGCCATATCTATTTTTAGTCTCTCAGATATGAACATAGTCATTCTTTGTGATACTTGGCCAAAAACTTTCTCTAAAGAGTAGTTATTGTGTTTACCATAACAAACTCCATCTAGATCCAACAGAAGATATTTCATTTCTTTAAAATTTTTCATTTTCTAATCAAAGTCCCAGAGCCCTTGTCAGAAAAAATTTCAAACAATATAGAGTGTTGTTTTCTTCCATCAATTATACCAACTGCTGTTACTCCATTATTTACAGCATCCAAACAAGTATTTATTTTAGGTATCATACCCTCGGTAATTATATTTTCCTCAATCATTTTTAAAATTTCAGAGGAAGAGATTTCATCAATTAGTTTTTTGTCTTTATCTAAAACTCCTTCAACGTTAGTCATTAATAGCAATCTTCTAGATCTTAATGACTTCGCAATTGCACCTGCAGCTGTATCTCCATTGATATTATATGGATGATTGTCATTTCCTAGACCTAATGGTGAAATTATTGGAACCTGTTTTTTATTAAGAATTTTCTCAATTAAATTGTTATCAATTTTATTGGGTATCCCTACAAATCCAAGCTCTTTAGCCTCTGGAGTTACTTTGATGATATTATTTTTTTTTGTATGGATTGAGACAGCATCAGTTCCAAACTTTTTCAAAGAGACAACAATATCATTATTAAAATCAATTAAAACTGACTCAACGATGTTTATAATTTTTTCATCAGTTACCCTCAAACCTCTGATAAATTTTGATTGAATATTTGATTTGTCTAGTTCTCTTTTAATTCTAGGACCTCCTCCATGAACAACTGTAAAAGAGATCCCTAATTTATTTAGTATGTTTATATCTGTTATAAAATTATCAAAGATTTTTCTGTCTATAAAAACATTTCCACCGTATTTTATTACAATGAGATCATTTTTATATTTTTCTATGTATTTTGAAACCTCATCTATTGGCGGTCCATCTTTGGGAAGTATTTTTTCTAAATCCATTTATTTATTGTCTTAGATAATCAATTATTTAAGTGACAGTCTTAACAGTTGTTCTTTTCATAATGAACACTTGTTGAGCCATAGTTAGTATATTATTCACAGTCCAATAAATTACCAAACCACTAGGGAAGGGCGCTAGTATTACAGTTAAAAAAAGTGGAAAAAACATAAATATTTTTGCCTGCATTGGGTCTGTTGGAGCAGGATTTAATTTCTGTTGTACCCACATTGAAACTCCCATTGCTACTGGCCAAGCACCAATCATTAAAAATGATGGCACATCGTAAGGTAGCAACCCAAATAGATTGAATATACTTGTAGGATCACGTTCACTTAAGTCATGAATCCATCCATAAAAAGGCATATGTCTCATTTCTATTGTCACGAACAAAACTTTATACAAAGCAAAAAAAACTGGTATTTGAATAAGAATTGGAAGACAGCCAGACATTGGGTTGACTTTTTCTTTTTTATATAAAGCCATCATTTCTTGTTGTAATTTCATTTTATCATTCTTATGAAGCTCTTTTAATCTTACCATTTCAGGAGTAAGCGCTTTCATTTTTGCCATGCTTCTAAAAGAAAAATTTGCTAAAGGAAAGAAAACTAAACGAATACAGATTGTTATAGCTATAATCGCTAATCCATAATTACCAAGCAGTTTGAAAAAATAATCAATTCCAAAAAACAAAGGTTTAGTTATGAAATATAAGAAACCCCAATCAATAACTAAGTCAAATTTATCGATAGCTAAATTTTTTGCATAACCATCAATAACATCCACCCTTTTAGCAGCAACTATAATTTGTAAATTTTCTTCAATAGAATTATTTGGACCTAATTCAAGAGGTTCAGTTGCGATAAAATTAGCCCTAAATTTATCTTTATAATCAAAGGTTGTTTTAAATTCTTTATTTTGTGGAGGTATTAATGATGTAATCCAATATTTGTCACTTATACCTAACCAACCTTTTTGAGCAGTTTTTGTAAATTTTTTTTCTTGAATATCGTCATAATCTTCCTCAATTAACTCATCATCTAAAGTCGCAATCAACCCTTCATGAAGAATTAAAAAGTCTATTATGTCTGGGATCTCATTCCTTATAATCTGACCGTAAGAATAAAAGTCATATTTACTATTTGTTTTGTTTATTACTTTTTGCTTGATTGAAAATAAATATTTGTCATCTAAAGAAATTTCTTTTTCAAAAGTAATTCCTTGATCATTTGTCCAAGATAATTTTACTGAAGAATTCTCAGTTAATTTTTTATTTCCCTTTATAGACCAGATAGTCTCTGATGTAGGAATATCTATATTTTTATCTGAGGTTACAAATCCACTTTCAATCAGATAACCCTCTTTAATATTTCTTGGCCCTAACAGAGTTATTTTTTCGTCACCATCAAGTTCAATATTATAATTTTTGAAAGTTAGATCATCTATTGCTGCACCTTTTAAAGATATCGAACCAATTACATTTGAATTTTCAAATTCAACTCTCTCACTTTCAGTTAATGCGTCTTTTCTCGAAATTTCAATGAAAGTATCTTTTTGTTCTAAGCTTGGTGTATCAGTATTTTGCTCAATTTTTTCTTTCTCAACTAGGTTTTGATTTGTTGTTGATTTTTCAGGAACAAAAAATAATGAATATAAAACAATTACTGCCGAGGATAATGCTATAGCTGCTATTGTATTTTTTGAATCCATTATTTTTTTGTTTTTATTTCTTTTTTAACTGGATCAAATCCGCTATTTCCCCATGGATGGCATGAAACAATTCTTTTAAAACTTAGCGAAAGACCTTTTATAAAACCGTAAGTTTTTAGAGCCTCAATACTGTATTCAGAACAAGTTGGCAAGTATCTGCATGAGGGACCAATCAAAGGACTAATTATATATTTGTAGGTTTTAATAAATTTGATCAATAACTGTGTAAAAATATTCATTTGTTTATTTTAATAAATTCTTGAAACAAGGTTTTTTTTATTATTTTAAATTCATTATTTAGCATAGTTGGCTTAGCAATAACAAGATATGAATAACGCAAATTTATTGATATTTTTTTAAATGCATCATTCATTATGTTTCTTAGTCGCCTTTTTATTTTATTTCTTTTAACAGCATTTCCAATTTTTTTCTTTGTTACAAATGAAATATTAAATTTGTTTTTGTTTTTATTATTTAGATAGCCAAAAAAAATTGTGACGTATTTATTTGATACTTTTTTTTGTTGAAGTAACTTTTTAAATTCTTCGTTTTTTGAAAGAGCAAGTATTTTGCTTTTCATTGATTAACCAGACACAGTTAACGATTTTCTGCCTCTTGCTCTTCGTCTAGCTAAAAGTTTCTTGCCACCCTTAGTTTTCATTTTTGATCTAAAACCGTGTTTTCTTGCTCTTTTGATTTTGGAAGGTTGATAAGTTCTTTTCATAAAAGTGATTTTTATTTATTAAAATTTTCGATCTTTATAGTAATTAAATATATAAATAGCAAATATAAGATTTTATAAATACGATAGTTAATATGGAAAAAACAAAAAAAATTAAATTAATTATTGGAATATCCTATGTAAGTTTGGTTTTAATATTTTTATTATTGTTTTTTTCAAAATTTAGTCTCCAAGAAATAACATCTTATGATTTTATAAAAAAGAATAGATTATATTTTCTTGAATTAAAAAGTTCTAACTTATTTTTAGTATCTTTAATTTTTTTATTTTTAACTATCTTGTGGGTATTTCCTTTTTTAGGATTTGGATCTCCAATTGCACTCCTTGGTGGTTTTATTCTAGGCAAATGGATTGGAACTATTATTGTGGTTTTGGGGTTAAGTATTGGAGCAACTTTTTTATATATTTTTGGTAATTATTTTTTAAAAGATATTGTTAGAGAGAAGTTTTTAAATAGGTTTAAAACACTTGAAATTAGAATTAAAAGCTCAGAATTTATTTATCTATTAATCTACAGATTTATAGGAGGGGTACCATGGCAATTAAGCTGTCTCTTACCAACACTTTTTAATGTGAAAATATATAATTTTTTCTTTGCAACATTGATAGGGATTATTCCTCAAATTTTTTTAGCTGTTTCTATTGGGAATGGATTAGAAAAAATTATTGAAGAAAATGCCGACGTTCCTAAATTTAGTGATATTCTGATTTCTTCTGAAATATATATACCTATTCTTGCATTTATTTTTTTAGTTTTGATTACAATTTTCCTTAGAAAATCATTTTATAAAAATTAGTGGTGCTCCCACCCTGTACTGACCAGGGAACTAGTCCTTACCAAGGACTTGTTATACCATTTAACTACAGGAGCATTAATCACAAATTGTATTTTACGAATAATAAAGCATTTTTTTCAAATTATTGCCTTAATTTTTTGTCTAATATGATTTATATCTTATAAGGGAATTTTTATGGGCATTCATTACGATTATAAATCAACTAAAAGCGCTAAACTTATGGAGAAGCAAGCTAAAAGAGAGAGAAAACTTGCTGAAAAAAAAGCAAAACGTTTAGCGAAAGAAGGTACCAAAAAAGATGACAATAAAGAAAAAGTTTTAGATGCATCTAAACCAATTACTCTAGATTTTCTTACAAATCCAAATAAAGAATGATTACAAAAGATAAAAATGAGCGTTTAAGTTTAGCTCTTAAAAAAAATTTAAAAAAAAGAAAGCTTTTTCAAAAAAAAAATAAGAAAAAATATAAATAATGTCCATCCAGCCTGACTCTTGGATAAAAAAAATGTGTAAAGAACATAATATGATTGAACCATTTCTAGATCATCAAGTTTCTGAGGGAAAAATATCTTATGGTCTTAGTAGTATGGGTTATGATGTCAGAATTTCAGATGAGTACAGAATATTTACTAATGTAAATAGCTCTTTAGTAGACCCTAAAAATTTTTCCGATGATAACTTTATAGAGAGAAAGGGTCCTCATTGTATTATTCCTCCAAACTCATTTGTTTTAGCGAAAACAATTGAGTATTTTAGAATACCGAAAGACGTTTTATGTATTTGTGTTGGAAAAAGTACTTATGCACGAACTGGTATTATTTGCAATGTAACACCAATAGAAAATGAATTCGAAGGAAATATAGTAATAGAATTGAGTAATACTACACCCATTCCAGCGAAAGTATATTCTAATGAGGGTATAGCTCAATTTTTATTTTTCAAATCAGATACTCAACCAGAGACAACATACAAGTCTAAAAATGGTAAATATCAGGGTCAAACTACAATTCAGGTAGCAAAAATCAAAAAATAACTTATGGAAAAGTTTTCAATAAAGGGCCCATGTAGGATAAGGGGAGAGGTTGAAATCTCAGGATCAAAAAATTCCTCACTTCCAATATTAGCAGCAACTTTACTTTTCAATCAGCCAGTTATATTAAAAAATTTACCAAAGGTAAGGGATATCAATACAATGATAAACTTATTAAGATCTTTAGGTTCAAAAATTACTTTATCTAAAGATAAAAGAGTCGCCAGAATACATAATAAAAAAAAATTAAAAACATTTGCGAGTTATTCACTTGTAAAAACAATGAGAGGTTCAATTTTGGTTTTAGGTCCTTTAATTGCAAGACAATATAAATCAAAAATTTCTTTGCCTGGTGGATGTTTAATTGGAGCAAGACCAATAAATTACCATTTAGACTCTTTGAAAAAACTTGGGATGAACTATGTTTTAAAAGATGGCTATATTTTAGCTAAATCTAATGGTAAATTAAAGGGATCAACTATAAAGTTCCCTAGACTATCTGTAGGAGCTACAGAAAATTCTATAATTGCAGCTAGTTTAGCAAAAGGTACGACTATCTTAAAAAATTGCGCAATTGAACCCGAAATAAAAGATTTAACAAAGTTTTTAAATTCAGCAGGAGCGAAGATTTCCTGGATTGGGAGAACATGTAAAATTGTTGGAGTAAAAACTTTAAATCCAACAGAATACTCAGTCATGGCTGACAGAATAGAGGCTGGCACCTTTTGTGTGGCAGCAACATTGGCAAAAGGAAATTTGAAGATATCGAATTTTGACGCAAAAATCATCAAAACCGAATTAGAATTACTAAAAAGGTTTGGTGCAAAAATAAAAGTACATAAAGAAAAAATTTTTATTAAAGGTCCAGAAAAAATTAGATCAATTAAGAATATTAAAACTAAGGAATATCCAGGCGTTGCAACCGACCTACAGTCTCAACTTATGGTTTTGATGTGTAAAGCAAGTGGAAAAAGTTCTATTACTGAAAATATATTTGAAAATAGATTCACGCATGTAGCAGAACTGCGCAGACTTGGTGCAAAAATAAATGTAAAGAATAATAAAGCTTACATTTATGGAAATACTAAATTTATAGGTGCTGAATTAATGTCTAGCGATTTAAGAGCATCAGTTTCATTGGTATTAGCAGCAATGGTTTCAAAAGGTAAATCAATAATTAACAGGATTTATCATCTGGACCGTGGGTATGAAAATATTGAGCATAAATTAAAAAAAATTGGGGTTAAAATAAAAAGATTAAAATAGTGAGCAAATACCTAGCTAAAATTATCGCAAATGATCAAGAGGGATTGCAAATGATCTCAGCATGTGTTTCAGGCTCAAAAACAAAAGTTGATAATATTAAGTATTTAGCATCAAGCAAAGTTTTTTTATTATCGATCGAAAGAACTAAAATTGAGACTGATCAAATAAATAAGAAAATAAACAGTATTTGCAGATTTGATTTTGTTGATAAGGTTAAATCTAAAAATATTGATCAAGCAAATAAGGAGGAAATATTAAACTTAATTGGCATCGATTATTTGAAAAATAAAGATGATTATGAAATAAATTTAATTTTTGATAATAATAGTCACATTGTTTTGACTACAGAAACGATTGAAGTAAGGTTAGAGGATCAAAATGAGATTAAATAAATATGAAAATATTAAAAAGTAAATCTAGAAATTTTAATAAACAGTTAGATGATTTATTATTAAGAAGAAAAACAAAACTAAAAACTAGTTCTGTTTCTGTTATAAAAATAATTAATGATGTAAAAAAAAATGGTGATAAAGCATTGTTAAAGTATGAGAAAAAATTTAATCAGAACAGAGTAATCAAACCTAGTTTTAGTCAAATTAAAAAATCTATTAATTCCCTAGACCTCAAAGTAAAAAATGCTATCGATCTTGCTTATTCAAGAATTTACAAGTTTCACTCATTACAAAAATTTGAAAATATTTCTTACACAGATAAATTAAAAAATAAACTAGAGTACAAATATCTACCAATCGAGTCTGTTGCAATTTATGTGCCAGGATCATCAGCGTCTTATCCTTCAAGTGTTTTAATGAATGCTATCCCAGCAATAGTTGCTGGAGTAAAAAGAATAATTATGATTAATCCAGGATATAAAGGAAAACAAAATCCTGCAGTACTATATGCGGCTCAAAAATGTAAAATTAAAGAAATATATTCTATTGGTGGTCCATCAGCGATTGCAGCAGTTGCTTATGGAACAAAAAAAATTAATAGAGTGAACAAGATTGTCGGTCCCGGCAATAAGTATGTGGCTGCCGCTAAAAAGGAGGTTTTTGGAGATGTTGGTGTTGAGGGAATGATAGCTGGACCATCAGAAGTAACTGTTGTTGGTGATAGATTTTCAAAACCAGACTGGATAGCAAGCGATCTTATTGGTCAAGCAGAACATGATGAACTTGCTCAATGTATTTTAATTTCTAAAAGTAAAGACTTAATAATTAAAACTAAGGGTGAAATTTATAAACAATTAAAAAAAATTCCAAGAACAGCTATTGCAAGGAAAAGTTTATTAAATAATGGAATTTTAATTCAAGTAAAATCAGATAAACAAATAATTGATATTGTAAACAAAATTGCCCCTGAGCATTTAGAATTAAATGTAAAAAATTACAAATCTTTTATTTCAAGAATTAAAAATGCTGGTTCTGTTTGTTTAGGAAAATATGCCGTGATGGCAATGACCGATTATAATGCTGGTTCAAACCATATATTACCAACTAATGGTTCTGCTAAATTTTCAAGCGGTACAAGTGTCAATGAATTTTATAAAAGAATTTCATACATAAACTTATCAAAAAAGGGTATTGAAAAGCTTGGACCATCAGTTATAACTCTTGCAAATTATGAAGGGTTGGCTGCACACGCTAAATCTGTGAAAAAACGAATTAGGAGAAAATAAATTTGTCAAAACAAGATTTACTTGAATTTAAGGGTAAAGTAACTGACCTGTTACCTAATGCTATGTTTAGAGTTCAA
Organism: uncultured Pelagibacteraceae bacterium; assembly: GCA_902594395.1. GTDB lineage: Bacteria > Pseudomonadota > Alphaproteobacteria > Pelagibacterales > Pelagibacteraceae > Pelagibacter. Next base: position 20,567 of record CACJLZ010000002.1, on the reverse strand, counting down.
TTGGAAAATGGTCACGTAGTGACAGCACATACTGCAGGTAAGTTAAGAAAAAACAGAATTCGAGTATTACAAGGTGATAATGTGACTGTAGAAATGACACCTTATGACCTTACTAAAGGCAGAATTATCTTTAGAGGTTAACTTTTTGCCTCGGTAGCTCAGGAGTAGAGCAGAGCCCTGAAAAGGCTTGTGTCGGAGGTGCGAATCCTTCCCGAGGCACCACCAAAACATCTTGAAATTAATATACAAAGAAATTAACTTCTATCTTAAATAAATAACAAAAGGACGAGTAAAAAGATGAGTACAATTCAAGGAAAAGTAAAATGGTTTAATGGCAAAAAAGGTTATGGTTTTATAGAAAGAGACGATAAAGAAAAAGATGCCTTTGTTCACGCCAGCGCAGTAAAAGCTGCAGGAATGAGATTTCTAAATGAAGGAGATAAACTAGAATTTACTTTAGAGGATGGTCCAAAAGGCCCTTCAGCAGTAAATTTAAAAAAATTAGATTAATTTAAATATTTTACAAGGGCGTTTTCTTAGAAATAAGAAAACGTCCTTTTCTTTTTAGGGTTGAATAATTTAAATTTTTGTCTAATAAGCTCCTTATGAATAAAAATGAGATCAATTACAGAATAAACTCAGGTACTCAAAGACTTGCTCTTAGAGGAACTAATAGAGGTGTGCACGCTCATTTCCATGCTGGCTAAAGCTAGCGAATTATCATTTATATTATAATTTTAAATAACAACAAAATAAGATAAAACAAAAAAGGATATGCCTTGATGGTGAAATAGTATCACGTCGGTTTGTGGATCCGAAGTCGTAGGAGCGTAACCTACTCAAGGTACCAAAAAATGAATAAAGAAAATAAATTAATTCCTGGACTACCCTCAGGTTTTGAAGATAGATGGAATAAAAAATTAATTCTCAAAAAAAGACTATATGGGGTTATTGAGAAAAATTTTATTAAATATGGATTTGATCCATTGGAAACACCATCATTTGAAATTAGTGAAAATATAGGCTCCTTTCTTGCAGAGGACGAGAATAATCCTATGTCTGATGTGTTTACATTTGATGATGGAGAAAAAAATATTACTTTAAGATATGACTTATCAAGTCCACTTGCTAGATTTGTTGCACAAAATAATCAAGAGCTTCCTTCAATATATAAAAGATATGCAATTCAAAATGTATTTAGAAATGAAAAATCTGGAAATGCTAGGTATAGGGAATTTACCCAAGCAGATTGTGATATAGTTGGAAACGTTAATCCAGCTCAAGCCAATACTGAATTGTGTAATTTGATCTCAAATACTTTAATAGATTGTGGTTTAAAAAAAGATCAGTTTACTGTTAATGTCAGTAACAGAAAAATCATTCAAGGTCTGATTGAGGATTTGAAAATTGAAAAAGATAAACAAATCAAAGTAATGAGAGCTATAGATAAACTCGATAAACCAGGTTTTGGTCTAAAGGGTGTCGAAGAATTATTAAAAAAAGAAAGAAAAGATAAAAGTGGAGCTATAACAAAAGGAGCAAACTTAAGTAATGAGCAAGCTTCAAAAATCTTAAATTTTTTAAGGATTAAAGATTTAAAGGAACTTAAAGAAAATTTTAAAAATCCTGTTACCCAAGAGGGCATTAAAGAACTAGAGGAATTATTTGAAGTTTTAAACTTTGGAAATTATTCTGATCAAGTAAAAACTAATTTTACCATAGTTAGAGGTCTAGATTATTATGATGGGTTTTGTGTTGAAACCAATCTAAATTTTAAAGTAAAAAATATTAAGGGTAACGAAGTTGATATTGGAAGTATTTGCTCAGGCGGACAATATAATAAATTAATTTCAAGATTTAAGGGTGTAGATATTCCAGGAACAGGTGTGAGTATTGGTGTTGATAGATTGCTATTCGCAATGATGCAATTAAATCAAATAGAAGTTGATACACAAAATCCAGTTATTGTTTGTGTAATGGATGAAAAATATTTAAAAAATTATTACGAAATTTTAGATAATTTAAGAAAAAATAATATCAATTCTGAAATATTTTTGGATAGTAAAAAAAATCTAGGTAAGCAACTTACTTATGCTAACAAACGAGAATGTCCAGTTGCAGTTATCTGCGGTGAAAATGAATTTAAAGATAATAAAATAACATTAAAAAATCTACTTGGGGCTAAAGGGGCGAATAACCAAATCACATTTCCAAAAGAAAATTTAATAAATGAAATCAAAAAATTTATCTAACAAGATCCTTAGATCAGTTCAGTCTAAAGGATTTAAATATATTGAATTGCCATCAGTTATTGAGACTAATCATATAGTTCAAAGATCTGGTGAAAGTTTTAGAAAATTTATTTTTTCATTTACAGATCAGACAGGTAATGAATTATGTTTAAGACCTGACCTTACCATTGCTTCTTGTCTCAGATATTTAGAAAACAATTTAAAGGGCAAAGAAAAAATATTTTATAGCGGACAGGCTTATAGAAAATCTCAAAATAAAAAGGACTCTATAATACGAAATCAAGTTGGTTTTGAGATTATAGGATCGAAAGATGAAAAAAATGATGACAAAGAAATAATAAATACATCACTTAAATCACTAAAAAATTTGAAATACTCAACTGGCACTTTAACTGTTGGTAATGTAGAGATTTTTAATCTTTTAATATCTAAATTAGATATACCAAAAAGATGGAAATTAAGACTTACAAGACATTTTTGGCGAGAGGAATATTTCAGTGATTTATTAAAAAGATTAGAGACAAATTCTGATGTAGATCCAACTATTGTTGAAGTTGATAAAAGACGATATTTAAAAATGTTAAAGGGTAATCTATCATCAATTGTTGCAGGTAGAACATTAAAAGAAATTTTAGAAAGGTTTGATAAAAAGATTAAGGATCCAAGAAGAGCAAGTAAAGGAAGTAAAACATCAAAAATCATTAAAGAGTTTCTAAAAATTAAATGCCCAATAAATAAAGCTGCAAAGGAATTAAATAAATTCTTTAAAAAACATAAAATAAACCTTTTTGTTGATCAGAAATATTTTCCTGTCTCAAAAAACAAAATATCTAAGTTGAATGTAGTTTTCTCATCAGCCTTTGGTAGACAATTGGAGTATTACACTGGCATAGTTTTTAAAATAGACATCAAATTAAAGTCGAAAATTATTAATTGTTGTAACGGTGGTCGTTATGACAAATTAATTTCTGATCTTGGTTCAAAAAAACAAATACCGGCAGTTGGAGCAGCTTTTAACTTAAATTATCAATCATGAAAAATTTTATAAATATAGGAATACCAAGTAAGGGACGGTTAAGAAAAGATGTTTTAAAAATTTTTACTAAAAAAAGATTAAAGCTGATTTCTGAGCGAGGGGAAAGAGATTTGATAGGTTCAATAAAAAATAAATTAAACATAAAAATTTTATATTTGCACGCTAGAGAAATTATTGAAAGATTAGGAGATGGCTCTTTAGATATTGGCTTTTCTGGTTTTGATTTATTAAAAGAAAGTGAGATAAATATCCAAAACAAAATAAATGTTATTAAAAAACTTGATTTTGGAAATGCTAGTCTAGTTGTAGCTATACCTGATCCTTGGATCGATGTTCAAACAATAGCTGACCTAGAAGAAATTGCATTTGAATTTAGAGATAAAAAAAAAAAAAGATTAAGAGTTGCAACTAAGTATCCAAATTTAACCAGGGATTTTTTATTCTCTAAAGGTGTTACTCAATTTAAATTGGTTGATAGTTTAGGAGCAACTGAGGCGTACCCTTTTACTGGTTCAGCTGAATTAATTACAGATATAACATCTACAGGTGAGACTCTTAGAGCGAATAACCTACGTATATTGAAAGATGGAGAAATCTTAAAATCTCAAGCTTGTATTTTTACTTCAAAAAAAAATAATAAAAAAAAAGGTTTAAAAAACTTTATTAAATTACTTTCTAAGTAATTTATCTTTAAAGTATATGAGAATAATTTTGATGATATCCAAATTTCTTATTATTGCATAAGTAGCTATTAGAACCCCTATTCCAAAAATAATTTTCAAAATAAGATATAATTCCATAAAAATCCCTTATAATACAAGTTACGAATCATGGACACAATTTTATTAATAATTTTGATTTTAATGTTTGGAGCAATCTTGGCTATTTTGTATTTAAATATAAAGTCCAAGAAAGAGAACAGAGCTGATGAGACTAATGAAATAGCAAATTTGAATGCGGAAATTATTAGATTAAAAGATAGCTTAAACTCTACAATCAATACATCTCTAAGTTCGATGTCTACCTCATTTAACTCTTTATCAACTGGTGTTACAAAGGATATGACCGAGGCACTTACTAAAGTTGATGAGAAGGTTGGTAATTTTAATGAACAAGTAAAGCTCTTAAATCAAAGTCAAGAGGGAATTACTAAAATTTTAGCAGGGGTCAAAAAATATGGAACTCTAGCTGAGTATTCTTTGGATGCTCTAATCAAAGATTTATTGCCTGCGTCTCAATATATGACAAATGTTAAAATGAAAGAAGATACAAGTGAAAACGTAGAATTTGCAATCAAGCTTCAAGGGAATGTTTTGGTTCCGGTAGACTCTCATTTTCCTGTAGAAAAATTTAAGGCAATTACAGATGCACACGAGGCAGATGATAAGAAGGCAGTTGATGATGGTAGAACAAAATTAGCAAGTGCATTTAAAGCTAAAGCAAAAAGTGTCATGGAAAAATATATTGTACCACCTAAAACTTCAAATTTTGCAATAGTGTACGCTCCTACAGAAAGTCTTTATAAAGAATTAACTGAGTATCAAGACCCAAGCAGCAAAGAACTATTAACCCAAGAATTAATGAAAAAATATAAAATAGTAATTTGTGGCCCAAATACTCTTTCAGCTTATTTACAGTCTTTACACATGGGCTTTCAGTCTCTTAAAATTTCAAAACACGCAACAGAGATTTATGATCATTTAAAAACAATAAGTACGAGATTTTCTAGTCATTTTGATAATATTTATAAATTAAGAAAAAAACTTGAGGAGGCTATGACAGTTGTTGATAGTTTTGGAAAAGATGCAAGATCAATTACCAGAACTTTAGAAAATATAAAAGATCCCGAGCAAGTTGAAAAAGCTGTTCTAACAGAGAACGTTGAGAGTTTTGTTGAAAGAAATAAACAAGTCAAAAAATAATTTCTTTTTTCAGATAATACCGACTATAAGAAATCACATGCGTTGGAACAAAAAATATGACTATCCTTCAAGTTCAAGAGCGACAGAGGATGGAATAAGAAGATACGTATTAGGAGAAGCAAAGTTACCGAGTGTGACCTCAATACTTGATGCAACTAAATCCGAGGAAGATAAAGCAGCATTAGCAAACTGGAGAGAGAGAACCGGTCACAAAGAAGCTGAAGCTATAACAAAGGCAGCAAGTAGCAGAGGTTCTCAAATGCACAGCTATTTAGAGTCTTTTCTTTTAGGTAGAGAAAATTTGAGTTTCTTTGAAGACAATGAACAATATAAAAAAATGGCAAAAGAAATTATTGATAAGGGTTTAACAAATAGATTAGAGGAAATATATGGTGTGGAGTGCACTATGTATTATCCTGAGAGATATGCAGGCACAGCAGACTGTGTGGGTGTTTATGAAGGTAAAGAGACAATAATTGATTTCAAGCAGTCCAACAAACCAAAAAAAGCAGAGTACATAGACTCTTGGTTTTTACAAACTGCCGCTTACTCTTTAGCGCATAATGTTGTTTACAATTCCAACATTAATGCATGTGTTATTTTAGTTTGCACAGTGGATAATTTATTTCAAGAGTTTAAGATTCAAGGGCCTGAACTAATAACATATCAAAATTTGTTTTTAGGTAGATTAAAAAAGTTTAATGAAATGAATAATTTAGTTTAATAAAAAATGGATAAAATTGTAATTTACGATACCGAAACTACGAATTCAACAATATGGGGATCCATAATTGAAGTTGGGGCTGTTGTAGTTGATAAAAATTTAAAAGAAATTGGAAAGTTAAATATAAGAGGGAGAATGCCGGAAGGTGAGGTGCCGAGTGCTAAGGCTTTACTTGTAAATTCAACCAGTATTGATTTATTAACTAAAGGCAATTATTCACATTATGATTTTTTAGGTGCTGTTGAAAATTTTTTCTCTAAATGTGCACCAGCAATGTTTATGGGGTGGTCAAATTTAAATTTTGATCGAAGGATGTTTCATTTCAATTTTTTTAAGGGTAACCGTTATCCTTACGCTACTCACTCATCACCTAACAGTGAACATGATGGTTTACATATAGCTAGGGCAGCTCAAACCTTGAATTCTGAAACTTTAAAAACAGAATTAACTGAGGCGGGAAACCCAAGCTTAGCATTAGAATCTTTATCAAGAATACAAGGTTTTGACACTTCAGCAAGCCATACTGCCTACGTTGATGCGCAAAACTCACTAAAGATTCTTAGAATTATTAAAGATAAACATAAAGAAAATTGGGAAACATTTTTAAAAACATCAACTAAAACAAGCGTAGAAACGTTTTTAAAAAATGAGGGTATATATTCTATTTTTGAAAATGTTAAGGGTAGAAATATGATGTATCTCACTAGCACACTACATCCAAATCATTGTTTTCATCCGTCTTACGCATCGTGGGGATATGTTTGGGATTTGAGAAGAGATCCAGAACCATTATTAAATTTATCAGTAAATCAATTAAGAGATATACTAAAAAAATATAGTCCTAAGGCTATAAGAGTTTTAAAAACCAATAAAGCTCCAGTAATTTTGAATAAAGAGTTTGCCTTAAAACAAAAACCCTATTCAGACCTAGATTTAGAAACAATAAAAAAAAGAGCACAAATGGTCAGAAATAATGAAAATTTTTGCAAAAATATACAAATTATAAATAGAGAGGCAGCAGAGGAAAAAGAGCAAACTAAAACCCAGGAAGATTTGTTACCTGAAGAGACTTTGTATGAAAAATTTATTCCTAATAAAGATACTGCTCTTTTTAAAATCTGGCATAGCTCGTCTTGGGAAGATAAGTTGAAAATGCTAGATAAATTTACAGACAAAAGATGCAGTTGGTTTGGACAAAAAATTATTTATCAGGAAGCGCCGCAAATTTTACCACTTGATTTATATAAAAATATTAAAAGCGAAATTGCTAGACGTATACTAAGTAAGAACAAGGAGAAGTGGCAAACGGTAAATATGGCATATAATGAAATCGACTATTTGAGAGATCAAGCAGATAAAAGAGATGATAAAAATGAATTAAATAAACTAGAAGAAATAAATGATTTTATTATGTCTATTGAAAAGAAATATGAAATTGCCTAGTTGACTTTAATAAACAAATTAATAGAAAGGATTTATGCTTATAGATTTTAAAGATGAAGATTTTGAAAACAAAATTAAAGGTGAAGACGTTTCAGTAATTCAGTTTAGCGCAGCCTGGTGTGGCCCTTGTAAGTCTTTAAAACCAATTATGGATAAACTTGCAGTTGAGTATAAGGACAAAGCTGGTTTTTATTATGCCGATATAGAAGATGGTGGTATTAATACGGGGAGTGCTGCAGGAATAAGAGGTGTTCCAACAGTTATAATCTATAAAAAAGGTGTCGAGGTTGATAGAAAAGTTGGTGGAGTTCCTGAAAGCCATATGAAAGAGTTTTTAGAAAAAAATATCTAATTTAAGTTTAATACTTCGCCGGCTAAATACAAAGATCCTGTAATTATTAAAATATCATTTTCTTTAAGTGATAGTGTTTTAATTGCTTTTTCAACATTTTCTTCATATTTAACATTTAAAATATTTCTAAATTTTTCTTTTAATTTTTTACCACTGATAGCGTTTTGCTGATTAGGGATATCAACAGTGGTTAGAGACGAAATATCTTTAAAGTGGCCAATGTATTCTTCATGATTTTTATTAGACATCATTCCTATGATAAAATGCTTATTACAATCTAAAGTTTGAAGATATTCATTTAAAACTCTAGCGCCATCTTCATTATGACTTCCATCTAACAATAACCGGTTATTTTTGATTAGATCTTTAATTTTTCCAGACTTTATTTCCTGTAATCTGCCAATACTCTCAATTTTGGTAATTGCATTTTTTATATCATCATCTTTAACTTCTAAATTTAACTGTCTTATTGCTGCTATTGCTGTTGAAATATTTTCTAACTGAAATTGTCCAAGAATATTTGGCAACGGCAGTTTTAAGCCACCAAATTTATCTTCATAATAAAAAAAACCATTTTCTCCATTAGAATAACTATAATCTTCATTAAAAAACAATTTATTAGATAAGTTTTGTGAAATTGATTTTTTGATACTCTCAGTTGTTTTAACCGAGTATTGTTTAGATACAATTATATTAGAATTTAAAAGAGAGGATGTTTTTTCAAATACAATTTTTTCAATAGTTTGTTGATCCTTTGGTAACCAATCAAGATGATCTTTACTAATAGAGCATACAATACTTGCTAAATTATCTTTTAGAATATTAGTTGCGTCAAACCTATGAAACAAACCTGCCTCAATTAAATTAATATTATTGGGATATTGAGCAGCCTTATAGAAATAACAAGCAGTCAAAGCCTCAAAAAAAGTTAAGGGACTTTGATCATTTATTTTTTCAACTTCTTTAAAAAGATCAATTAATTCATTATCATGAAGCATATTATTATTAAAAACAAATCGCTCATTGATTTTTTGAATGTGAGGGCTCGTATAAACATTGCATTTCAATTTTGATTCTTTGAGAATTGAAAAAATTGCATTAATGGTAGATTGTTTACCATTTGTACCTACGACTGATATTGCTTTTATTTTGTCCTGAGGATTACCTAATTTTTCACAAAGAATTTTTATACGATCTAAACTTAAATCTATTTCTTTAGGATGCAGCTTTTGTAATTGACTGACTATCTTCTGAAGTTTCATTTTCTTCAGTGCTTATAACAGGTTTCTTATTTAATAGAATTGAAATTAAAATCCCAATTTTTTCAGCAAGGTCTTTTCTTTCAACAATCAAATCAATAAAACCTGTTTTTTGAACATACTCACTTCTTTGGAAACCTTCAGGTAATTCTTCTTTTACAGTTCCTTGGATGACCCTAGCTCCAGCAAACGCAATTAGCGCATCAGGTTCTGCAATATGAATATCACCCAACATTGCATAACTAGCTGTGATTCCTCCAGCAACTGGGCTTGCCATCAAAACTATGTAAGGCAAACCTGCAGCTTTAACTTCATTAATTGCAAGTGTAGTTCGTGTCATTTGAGATAATGAGATTGATGACTCTTGCATTTTCATACCGCCCCCTGTTGCACACACTAGTAACGGTTGCTTATTATCTACTGCATGTTGAGCTGCATACAAAAAAGCTTCACCCTCTGCTGCTCCAATGCTGGCACCCATAAAATCAAAGTCAGATGCAACTGCAGTAATTTTAATTTGATTTATAGAACCTTCAGCAACAACCATACTACATTCTAAGCCTGTTTTTTTACGTGCACTTTTTAATCTTTCTTTATAAGGTTTGCTATCAATGAATCCCAAAGGATCATCTTTTGGAATAGGAGTTTTAAATATCTCATAATTATTTTTACCAAATAAAATATCAAATCTTTGCTTTGGGCTTATTCTGTGATGTTTTTTACACCCAGGCTCAGGGCACACCCAAAGATTTTCTTCCAAATCTTTTTTTAAAATAGGTCCTTTACAGCAGCTGGTCCAATCACTGTTTGCAATTTCTTCTTTTGTTGCTCTTTTATGTATGGCAGTTTTTATTTTTTCACCAGCGTTTATTATTTTTGTTATCCAGTTCATTTAATTTTATTTTTTAATCTATTTACGACATTATAAACATTTGTGACAGGATTTTGTCTTTTTTTTATTGAATTTGTTATCTCTTCACAAATAGCACTTCCAACAACTAAACCATCAGCTTTTTTAAGAGATTTTATAGTTTTTTCGGTAATACCAAAGCCAATCACAACATTTTTTTTTGAGTTTACTTTTTTAATTTTATTATAGTTAGACATTATTTCTTTGGAGGAAACTTTAAGCTTCCCCCCCGTAGTAGAGAGCATAGATATAAAATAAATCATTTCATGAGAATCATTAATTATCTTTTTTAACCTGCTTTTAGATGTGGTCGGAGATAAAAGTTGAATAAAAAATATTGATTTTTTTTTACATTTAGTTGTAAACTTTTTATTTTCAGGCCAAGGCAAATCTACAATTATTAATCCATTTACTCCTGAAATTTTGCATTTTTTTAAAAACTCGTTTTCACCATATTGAAAAATCATATTATAGTATCCCATCAATATAATTGGTTTATTTTTGTCAAATTTTTTAAAATCTTTTACAATTTTAAAAATATCATTTACTTTAATTCCATTTTTGATTGCTCTATACGAGCTAGTTTGAATTTGACTTCCATCAGCAACTGGAGTGTTATGAGGAACACCAATTTCTAATATATCAACCTTTTTTGAAATTGATTTTAATATCTCTAATGATTGTTTTTTTGAACTATCTCCAGCTACAGTATAAGTTAATAAAGCAGGTCTATTTTCACTTTTAGCTTTTTTAAAAGCAAAACTAATTGGATTAAACATATTTTTTTCCTAATCTTTTCTCTAAAATACCCCTATCTTTGTAAGCATCACCACAACTATTGACTACAACTATTGTATCTTTACTTAATTTTTTTGAATCTGCTATCGCGACTGAAAAAGCGTGACTTGGTTCAAGGGAGGGTCTTAATTTTTCAAACTTCGTTACAAGTTTATAAGCGTTTAAAGCCTCCTCATCGCTTGCTGCAGTGTATCTAGCTCTTTTTGTATCTTTAAGAAAACAATGAAGTGGGGAAATACCAGGATAATCTAGTCCAGCTGAAATTGACTCAGTCTCTTCTATTTGACCATCTGTATTTTGATTAACATATTGAGCAGCACCATGAAGTATTCCAATTTTAGATCCATACGTGAGTGGCGCTGCATGTTTTTTACTTTTTGCAGGTCCACCAGCCTCTACACCAATAAATTCACATTGTTTTTTATCGTAATCCATAAATTCATTCCAGAACCCAAAACTAGAACTTCCTCCTCCAACGCAATTATAAAGTTTAAGTTTTTTTGGAACTGATCCAAATTCATTAATTAATTGAATTTTAAGTTCTCTCGATATTTGACTTGTACTCCATCCACAGATGCGAACAAATATAGCTGGACCAACGGTGCTGCCAACACACATGGCAACTTTATCACAATTCGCAACCCAGTATCGCATGCACTCAGAGACTGCATCTACGAGAGTTTGACTTCCAGAATATACAGGAATGACCTCGGCCCCATTTTTTTTCATAGCTTTTACATTTGGTTGCTGCCTTTGAATATCTTTTGCGCCCATGAAAATTTTACATTTTAAACCAAATTTTTTAGCTGCCATACTCAACATTTTACCTGCATAGCCAGCACCAGTGTCTCCACAAATAATTTTTTTCCCAGAACGCTTTGCAAGTAAACAGTGAACAGTTGCATTATAAATTTTATGTGCTCCTCCATTTGCATCAGATACAACTTTAGACCAAATTTGAGCTCCACCCACATGTTTAGTTAAATTTTCTAATTTGATGAATCGAGTAGGACTACCAACCCAATTTTTAAAATATTTGTCTCTTTCGTTTATAAATTTATTATCTTTTTTGAGCTTGTTGAAAAGAATTTCCAAATCTTCGATAGGTTTTTTCAATGTTTCGGGCACAAAATTTCCCCCAAATTTTCCACCCCAAAATCCAAGTTTATTGCCTTGATCTATTACTGGAATTCCTTTTTTAAGCTTCATGTTTTTGCAAATAATTTTAATAATTTATCAATTTTATTAATATCTTTCTTTCCCTCATTATTTTCAATTGATCCAGATAAATCAATTATGAAGTTTTTATTTTTAAACTTAGGAATATCATCTATTTGAATATTTCCTGCAATCATTTTATTCACTTCATTGGGGACCTGTTCTAATAAATCATGATCAAAGCTTTCAGACCTATGATAACCTTTTGAGTCAAAAAGAATTATATCTGAAATTTCTAAATAATCTTTATATTTATCTACATCTTCTTTACCCGAAATTGTAAGTGCAGAAATTATCTTAATTTTATATTTTTTCTTAATTTCAAAAGTTCTTAATGGGTCAACATCATAAAGTTGATAATAATCAAAGTTAAGATCTTTGATTTTCTCTAATAATTCATTTGTAGGACTCACAAGCACTGAGACAAAATTGGTCTGTTTTTTATTTACGTCTACTAAATTTATTAAATTTTCATATTGGACATATCTTTTGCTCTTTTTATAATTTGTAATGAAACCAATAAACTTCGGTGGATATGGATGATTTAAAATATAATTCAAAGTTTCAGGATCTGAGATCCCACAAATTTTTAAACTTTTGATCATTGACTTAAATGATCAATTAATGTTTGAATATTTTTTCTTATATTGCCTTTGGTTATAGGCCTTCCTATTACAAGCCAATCACTGCCGTTCTTATATGCTTGTTTTGGAGTAACAACTCTTTTTTGATCATCTGTTTTGGTATTAAATCTTATTCCAGGGGTTATTATTTCTTTTTTGAAGAATTTTTTAACAAACTTAATTTCATTTGCACTACATACAATAGCATCTAAGTTAGCCTTTTTTGCTAATCTTACTTGGTGTGAGACAAGTTTATTAATATTTTTGTTGTAACCAATCTCTTTAAGGGATTTATCATCTAAAGAGGTTAATGTTGTGACACCTATTAATTTTGTTTTTCCAGATATTTTTTTACATGCTTTTAGAGCCTCTAAGCCGGAACTAATATGAATAGTTAAGTAATTTATATTTAAATCTTTCATTGCTTTAATAGTTGATAAACAAGTATTTGGAATATCGTTTAACTTAAGATCTGCAAATACTATTTTATTTTTTATCTTAGATAAAAAGCTTCTTCCATATTTTGAGTTTAAAAATTCTAAACCAAACTTATATCCAACTTTCAATTTTTTATTATTTGTTTCTTTTATGATTTTTTTTATTTTTAAAATATTAGTGCTATCACATGCAACAAATACTTTATTTTTTTTCATCATTTAAAATTTTAAACAAATCTTTTGACATTTTGAAGTGAATTGTTTTTTTTTCTGGTGTATTTACTTTTTCTCCAGTTTTAGGATTTCTAGATATCCGAGATTTTTGAATATTGGTTGAAAATGCACCAAATCCTCTAAATTCTATTCTCTCACCTCTTTTTAAAGTTTTTTTTATTTCATTAAAAATAATATTTGTGAATTTTTCCAAATCTTTTTTTAAAAAATTGGGATAATTTTCTGAAAGTTGTTTTAAAAGCTTTGATTTTACAATAGCCAATTTAAATATTTATCTTACTTTTCTTTCTTTTTATCTAAATCATCTGACAATGATGAAAAAGGTAAATTCTTTCCAGAACCCTCAGATCCATACTTATCTAAAGCTTCTTTTTTCTGAATTTCCTCTAATAATTTAATACTTAGTGATACTTTCCTTTTTTCCAAGTCTAAATCTGCAATTGCGCAATCAATTCTTTCACCACCAGTGAATCTTGCAGGTCGGGCATCAGCAGCACTAATTGCAATTTGGTTTTTCTTAATAGTGAAGTCCATCTCACACCCTTCCGGCCTTACGATAAGACCCTTGTTATCGGTGGAGATAATTTTTACAGTAATAATTTGATTTGTTTTTTTATCCTTAAACCAATCCAATGGGTCTGGTTGAGTTTGTCTCAATCCAACCCTGATTTTTTGATCCTCAGATTTAATTTCTAGAACCTTAACTTTGATTTTATCTTTAATATCATATTTTTTTAATTCTTCCTCTCCATTATTTAGATAAGTCAAATCATTACAGTGCAAGAAAGCATCAACATCTAAATCTTTTACACTTACAAATAAAGAATATTCATTTTTATTAACTACTTCTGTTTCAATTATTGTTCCGACTGGATATTTTTTTTCAAAAACAATAAAAGGGTTTTCCTTTGCCTGTTTGTAAGAAATGGCAATTCTTCTTTTATCTTTATCAATCTCAGTAATAACACAATCTATTTCATCTCCAACTTTAAACATTTTCTTTGCGGAAACATTTTTTTTTGTCCAACTCAACTCACTTGAATGTAATAAAGTCGTCAAACCTGGTTCTAGTTCACAAAACGCTCCAAAGTCTATAATCTTTACTACCTTTGCTTTATAAACTTTATTTAATTCATAATTCTCAACATGCTCAAAAGGATCAGGAGATAGTTGTTTAATCGAACAACCAATTTGTAATTTTTCTTTATCAATACTTATAACTTTAAGATCATGTTTTTCACCAATATTGAATACTTCCTCGGGATGATTTACCCTGCTATATGATATTTCTTGTAAATGCACCAAAACATCCAATTCATTATTGACATTAAAAAAACATCCAAATGAACTATAGCCTTTTACCTCAGCATCTTTAATTACATCACCAATTTTATATTTCTCAACAATCTTTGCTTTATCCTCTTTTTTGAAAGATGTAATTATTTCTTTTCTAGATACGCAAGCGTTACCTCTTATTTTGTCTAACTTTATTAAAGCAAATTTTTGTGGTTCATTCATCAAATGACTTATATCTTTCAAGGGTTTATCACTTATTTGTGATCCTGGTAAAAACATTAGTGATCCTGTTTCCAGATGTTCAACTATACATCCACCTTTACATTTAGATACAATTTTACCCATAATTGGTTCTTTTTTTTCATAGGCTTCAACTAATTTATCCCAACCTTTAATTTTCTGAGCTTTACTAGCAGATACAACCACGTCCCCATTTCTATCTTCTATCTTTTCTAATAACACAGGTATCGTTTCACCAATTTTAATTTTATCGCTTAATCCCATTGATTTTAATTCATTAATGTCTAAAACTGGTTCTGATTTTAGGTTTGGTATATATAAAAAGATATATTTCTCTGTAATTTTATTAACTTTACCCTCAATAATTTTACCTTCTTCAATGCTGATTTTTGAAAGTTGATTATTTAGTAGGTTTTCAAACTCTTTGGACGCTGGGTTTGATAGGTCTTTGTATACTTCCATTAATTTATGTTCGTTTATGTTTATATAGTTTTAAAAACTTTGACTTTTTAGATAAATTTAAAGACAAGATCAACATAGAATTTAGTGTATTTTAGCACCTAAATACTTAATTTTTTCTAAAAAGGATGGAAAAGACGTGTTTATAGCGTCTTTATTCGCTATAGACCAGTTACCTCCAAAAATTAATGCTGCAACAGCTGAAGTCATAAAAACTCTGTGATCCTTAAGAAAATTTTTGATAACTATTTTATTCTTAATTTCTAAATTTGGATTTCCATAAATCTTTATACTTTTATTAGTCAAAACATTTTTAACTCCCATTTTGTTTAGTATTTTAGAGCCCCATTTTAATCTGGGACTCTCTTTTTCATTTAATTCAGATAAATTTCTAAAATAAGAAACTCCTTTTGCTTTTGCTGCCACAAGAAATATTAGTAAAAATTCGTCTATCGCAGAACTATTAAGTTTCGGGGGACAATTTATAGCTCTAATTCTCTTTGTACTTTTAACAATTAAATCTGCTATTTTTTCACCCTTATAGTTTTTTAAATTTGTTTTTTGTATTTTAGCCCCCATCATATTAAGAATATGTAAAATACCTACTCTCGAGGGATTTATGTTAACATTTCTAATTATTAATTTAGAATTTTTCGATAAAATAGTAAGCACTATGAAAAAAGCGCATGAGCTTATGTCAGATGGTATTTTATAGTTTAATGCCGGTATTTTTTTTTTTCCTTTAATCTTTATAAGATCATAATTTTTTTTTTTAAAAACTTTAATTGGTAATTTTAAATGTTTAAAAAGAAGTTCACTATGATTCCTTGATTTTTTTGATTTAATTATTGTTTCACCATTTGTATTCAACGCTGCTAGCATCACAGAACTTTTGACTTGAGCAGATCCTTTTGTCTCATTAAAAGTTATCGGATTTGGATTATAAGTCCCTTTAATTGTGATAGGAAGTTTTCCAAAATTACTTTTAAATTCTGCTCCAAACTTTTTTAAAGGGTTAATGACTCTTAAGAAATCTCTTTTTGATAAACTTTTGTCACCTTTTAATTTGACTGTTTTTTTTGAATGAGTTAAAAGACCCATAATAAGCCTTCCTAAAGTGCCTGAGTTTCCAGCATCTAAAATCAAATTTTTCTTATATCTAAATCCATTTAAACCTACGCCATTAATTTCACAAAAATTTTTTTTTATCTTTATTTTCACACCAAGTTTTCTTAGACATTTTAAAGTATTTATTACATCCTCCGAAAGTAATAAGTTTACGGATTTAGATTTATACTCTGACTGAGAGGCTATAAGTGCCCATCTTATGGACAAGCTTTTATCTCCTTCTATTGACAAAACTTTATTAAATTTTTTGATTTTATTCTTAATTTTTATAATACGCATTTTTTGATATCTTAATTTATTTTGAAAGAGTCTCCAAAATACGCATTTTGAGCATCAATATTTCTTATTAAATTATTAGGTGTATCTTTTGCGATAACTTTTCCATTTGAAAGCACTATAGCTAAATCTACACAAGATAATAGATCCCTAGCTTGGTGATCACATAAGATAATAGAAATGTTATTATGTGTTTGTAAGTCAACAATTATTTGTTGAAGATTTTTAATTGTCATAATATCTAAGGCAGCAAATGGTTCATCAAGTAGTAGTATTTTTGGATTACTTAATAATGCTAAAGAGATAACTAGTCGTTTCTTTTGACCTCCTGATAAAAACTCAGCTTTAATATTCTGTAGTGCCTCAAGTTCAAATTTAGAGATTAATAAGTTTACCTTTTCATCTCTTAATTTTTTATTTTCGATAACGATCTCGCTTATAGCGTTTAAATTTTCTCTTAAGGTAAGGTCATGAAAATAGCCACCATGCTGAGGCACATAGCCTATTTTATATTTTTTAGTTCTGCTAAATATTGGTTCATTGATTACATTCTTACCTTCAATATATATAGAACCATAAGTTGGTCTCAATAAACCTATTATAACGTTAAAAATAGTTGATTTTCCAACTCCATTTGGTCCCAATAAACCAAGAATTTCACCCTGGTTTAGACTAAAAGTCAGATCTTCTAAAATTTTCCTTTTTCCAAAATGTAAAGATATTCTTTCTAGCTTTAAAAGTTCTTTTTTTTTTTTAAAATTTTTAATTCGAAATTTTTTTATGACTGACATAATTAATATTTTCCTGAAATTTTTACTTTATCATCTTGTTTATTCATTGAAATTTTTAATTTTTTACTTTCAAAATTTATTTCAATTTTATCGGCTTTAATATTAGCATCATTATTTTTAAAATAAACATTGTCTTGTATTTCTATTAAATTTTTCGAAAAATTGAGGTTTATAATATTTGCATTAATTATTTGATCACCATATTTAACACTTACATTTTCTTTAAATATGGTATTATTATTATCTTTATTATAATCAGCAAAATTTGAATTGATATAAATTATCTCATCATTTTTTTGAATGATTTTCGCAAGTACTTCTACAAGCTGAATTTGGTTTGCCTTATTTTCCTGTACCGTAGCTGATTTTGCATCAATTATATAGGTATTTCCCAACAAATCCTCAGAAACGTATTTTAAATTTTCAATAGTATTAGTTGCTTCTTTATTTTCTACAGTAATAGGACTTTCGATATTTTTATTAATTTCTTCAGGTTTTTTAGTTAAACTTTTCTCTGAACCAAGATATTCTTTATAAAAAAAGATACTTAAAATTATCAGTAATATTACTAATGAATATTGAATAATACTTTTCGTTATCATTAAATTTAATATATTTTTTTATTCAAAATATTATGAACGTGAATAATACCGATTGTTACTGATTTTTTTTTCTGATTATAAACACATAAACTTGTAATTTTTTTTTCATTCATAATTGATAAAGCTTTAGTTGCTAGAGTATTCTTTTCAATTTTAATAGGACTTTTTGTCATCACATCTTTTACTTTTAATAAATCAAAATAGATATTTTTTGAATTTAGTTTCCTAATTTGACCATCTGTTATAATACCAGTTGTATCTCTTTTTTTATTTCTAGCAATTAATGTGCCTAATTTTTTCTCAGTCATAATTTTTAGTGCTTTAGCCATAAGAGTATTCTCATTGATAAAAGGTATCTTATTTTTTGTAAGCATTAGATCTTCAACAGTTTTTAATTTTTCTCCAAGACTTCCAGATGGGTGAAATTTTTTGAAATCTAAGCTGTTAATTTTTTTCTTTTTCAATGTTGATACAGCTAATGCATCACCAATACTTAGTTGATTTATAGTGCTTGATGTAGGTATCATATCCAGGCCAGCTTCTTTAACCTCAGGAGTTATCAAACCAATATCGCTATTTTTATATAATTCAGAATTCATTTTTGATGTGATACCAATTAACAAAACTTTATTTCTATTTGCGTAATTAATTATATTTTTTAGCTCCAAAGAGTTTCCAGAATAACTTATTAAAATTAAAATATCTTTTCTGGTAATACTTCCCATATCACCATGTGAGCAATCATTCGCAGATAATGAAAAAGAAGGCGTTCCAATAGATGACAAGGTCGCTGATATTTTATTTGCTATGATTCCACTTTTTCCTACGCCGCACAGTATAACTTTAGATTGACAATTAACAATCGCATCAACAGCTTTGTTAAAATTTTTGTTAAGAGATTTCTTTAACTTTTGAAGAGCTTTGATTTCTAAATTAATTACGTTCTTTGCAATATTTTTATAATTTATATTTTTCACTAATGGGCCCAGATGTCATCTTTAAAAAGCGCAAGATCTAAATCGACCCTTGTTTTTAAAAATTTTAAACATTGTTTATATAAATCAATCCTTTTTTCTCTAATGAGTATCTTGTTTAATTCATCGTGAATTTTATGTAAATATATAACATCATTAGCACAATATTTTAATTGTGCTGGTGTAAGCTCACCTCCAAAATCTGAACTTTGAAATTGTTTACTGATGTCAATGTTAATAAATTCTTTAATTAAAGTTTTTAAAGAATGATTATCTGAATAAGATCTAGAGAGTTTGGAAGCAATTTTTGTATCTAAAATATTATTTGTTTCTGCTTTTAAATAATATTTAATATAAGCTAGGTCTGCTCGTCCATAATGAAAAATTTTTGATATTTTTTCATTTTCTAGGATTTTCACTAAATTTGGAGCTTTATATTCGTCTCTATTAAACTGAATTATATGTGCATCAGAATTACCTGTGGAAATTTGGATTAAACACAGAGGATCTCGTCTTATATTTAAACCCATAAACTCACCATCAACAGCTATTAAATTGCCTAAATCTAAATCATCTGGTAAATCATTTTTGTGAAGCTTGATATTCATAATTTATTAATAAATGTTTATATATGAAACCAAAAAATTGTCTAATTTTTGGCGGAAGTGGCCAAATTGGAAGTTTCTTAATTAGAAAACTTACAAAAAATAACATTAAAGTTACCGTTGTAACAAGAAATGCTCATCAGAAAGGTTTAAAAATAAAAACTCAAGGAAATGCTGGATATATTGATGTTAAAGAGTCAAATATTTTTGATGAAAAAAAAATTGAAAAATTATTTAGCGAAGCAGATTATTGCATAAATCTTATAGGCATTTTATATGAAAAAAAAAATGGCAATACCTTTAGAAATATTCATGCAATCTTTCCAACTATTTTAGCTAAATTATGCAAGAAATATAATCTAAAACAATTTATTCATATTTCAGCTCTGGCAATAAATGATGCTATAGACTCAAAATATGCAATCTCAAAACTTGAGGGTGAAAATAAAATATTAGAAAATTTTTCCAAAACTACGATATTAAGACCTTCAGTTGTATTTTCAAATTCTGATAATTTTAGCACACAATTTATGACATTGTTAAATAGATTACCAATTTTCCCGTTATATTATTCTGGTAACACAAAATTTATGCCAATACATTGTTCTGATTTGACTGACATTATTTATCATGTTTTATCTAATAAAATTGAAACTAAAATTATTGAGTGTGTTGGGCCAGAGATTTTAAGTTTTAAAGAAATATTACAAATACTTTTAAGTTTAATTGATAAAAAAAGGTTTTTAATTCCTTTTCCGTTACCTGTAGCAAAATTATCTGCAAAATTTTTTCAGCTGTTTCCTAAACCTTTACTTACAGTTGATCAACTTAGATTATTAAAATATGATAATATTCCATCTAGAAAATATAAAACTAACTCAGAAATTGGTATTCCAAGCAAATTATTTTTTAAGGATGAGGTAAAAAAATATTCTTTTATGTGGAGGGATGGAGGACAATTTTCAACTGAAAAATATAATACTAAAAG
>CACJLZ010000001.1 GCA_902594395.1 uncultured Pelagibacteraceae bacterium | reverse complement strand
CTAAATTTTTTTTAATTAAATTAAAATCCTCTAAATCTTCAGATGGTAGTATATAATTAATTAATTCGTAACTTTGTGTATTTAAATTCCATTTTTTATAAATTGGGTTATTTGAAAAGAGTCTTAATTCATTAATATCTTCATCAATAATAATTGGAATGAATAAAAATTTCTCTCTTTTAATTTGAGAAGGATATATATTTCTTTTTTCCAGATATTCAAAAATTTTTTTTTTATTAAAAGATACTCCAAGATTTACAAAGTAAACTTGATTTATAAATTTTTCTTCTTGAATAGAAAATGTTTCTATCATGCCTTTAATCTCATTTAATTTGATGGAGTCCAGTTTGTTATGATCATAGGATTTTGTTAATTTGTATGTTAATTCCATAAATGCTTTTTTAAACCCAGATTCGATTACTTTATTTTTGTCGAAATTATTTTTAAACGGTTTAGAAATTTCTATATTATTGATATCAAAAGATTTTGCTTTAACCCCAGTTGTGGAAAAGGAAAATATTATTAAAGATAGAATGAGAAAAAAAATATATAAACGATTAAGATAATGCATACAAAATTTAAAGATCATATTAATGAAAAAAAATCTCTTTACCTATAAAAAAAGTGGCGTGAATATCGATGCAGCAGACAAATTTGTTAATTTCATAGCTAATATTTCATCAAAAAAAAGAGGCAATAAAAAGTTCAATAATATTGGAGGATTTGGATCAGTATCAAATTTACCTAAGAATATAAAAAATCCAAAAATAGTGGCGTGCACAGATGGTGTTGGAACGAAAATTGAAATAGCTAACACATTAAACAAATACGATACGATAGGAATAGATTTGGTGGCAATGAGTGTGAATGATCTAATAGTGCAAGGAGCAAAACCTTTATTTTTTTTAGATTATATTTCAACCAATAAAATTGATTTGAAAAAATGAAATCTTTAATCAAAGGAATTATTAAAGGATGCAATATTTCCCAGTGTAGTTTAGTTGGAGGTGAGACTGCTGAAATGCCAGATACATATGAAAAAGGAAAATTTGATATTGCTGGTTTTGCTGTTGGAGTTGTTAATGAAAAAAAATTATTAAATAAAAAAAAAATAAAAAAAAATGATTTAATCTTAGCGATTCCATCTAATGGATTACACTCCAATGGTTTTTCTTTAGTAAGACACTTGCTTAAAATAAAAAAAATAAATCTAAGAAAAAATTTATTCTTAAAACAAGAGTTGATAAAACCTACCAAAATCTATGTTAAAGAAATTTTGAAACTTACAAATAAAGATTTATTAAACGGTTGTGCTAATATTACAGGTGGTGGAATAGTAGACAATTTAAAAAGAATTATACCTGATAAACTTAGTGCTGAAATAAATTTGAATAAAATTAGACTTCTCAAAATTTTTAAATGGCTTAAACAGAACAATATTAGCGATAAAGAAATGCTTAAAACTTTCAATTGTGGAGTGGGTTTTTGTTTAATTATAAATCCGAAAAATATTAAAAAAATAAATAAATATTTTTCAAAAGAATATAAACCTTATGTTATCGGAAAAATTTGCACAGGTAAGGAAAAGGTAAATCTCAATGGCTATATTGACTGGAATCAATAAAGTTAAAACAGCCGTATTTATATCTGGCAACGGAAGTAATTTAAAATCTTTAATAAAGTTTTCTAAGTCCAGTAAATCACCTATATCAATTAGGTTGATTATATCAAACAATTCAAAAGCTAAAGGTCTTAATTACGGTAAAATATTTAGAATAAAAAAAAAAGTAATAAACTTTAGAAACACTAAAATTTTTGATAATAAATTAATTTCCATTTTAAGAAATAATAAAATTGAAATGATTTGTCTTGCTGGATTTATGAAAATTTTATCAAAATATTTTATAAGAAAATTTAGCGGTATAATTATCAATATTCATCCCTCATTACTGCCTAAATATAAGGGATTAAATACTCATAAAAGAGCTTTAATGAATAAGGAAAAATACTCTGGTTGTACTGTCCATTATGTAAATTCAAGATTAGACTCTGGTAAAATAATTCTACAAAAAAGAGTAAAAATTTCAAAAAATGAGACAGAAAAAACTCTTACTAGAAAAATTTTAATTCAAGAGCATAAACTTTACCCTAAAGCAATATCAAAAATATTTAATCTTTAAAAAAAAAATTAATTTCTATTTTAGCATTTTCAATACTATCAGATCCATGAATAGAGTTCTTATCAATTGAAATTCCATATTTTTTTCTGATAGTGCCATCTTTTGCATCTTTTGGATTTGTTGCCCCCATAAGTTCTCTATTTCCCAAAACTGCATTCTCTTTTTCGAGAACCATAGCAACAATTGGTCCTGAAGAAAGATAATTACACAAATCGTTATAAAATGACTTTGTTTCATGAACTTTATAAAATTTTTCTGCCTCGGATTTTTCAATTTGAATTTTTTTCTCTTTTAAGATCGAAAAACCCTCTTTTTTAAACATTTCTTTTATTTCATTCTCAAGGTTTCTTTCTACCGCATCTGGTTTAATAATTGACAAAGTTTGCTCTATGTTACTCATAATTATCCTCAATTAATTTGTTTAATAATCTTACACCATAACCTGTTGCACCACCTGAATTTAAGGCTCCACCATATTTAGAAAATGCCATTCCAGCAATATCTAGATGAGCCCAAGGTGTATTATTCAAAATAAATCTCTGTAAAAATTGTGCAGCAGTTGTGGATCCAGCTCCTCCAACATAATTTATATTTTGCATATCTGCATTTTTTGAGTCTATCAATTTATCATAATTCTTATTTAACGGCATACGCCAAACTTTTTCCTCAACAATTTCACCAGCATTTATCAATTGCTTAGACAACTTATCATCATTAGAAAATAGGCCAGCATACTCAGAACCTAGAGAAACAATGATGGCTCCTGTCAAAGTTGCTAAATCCACTATAAATCTTGGTTTAAATTTTTTTTCAGTATAAGTAAGTGCATCAGCAAGAACTAATCTGCCCTCTGCATCAGTATTTAAAATTTCCACTGTCTTGCCACTATAAGACTTTACAATATCACCTGGTCTTTGTGCATTACCACCAGGCATGTTTTCTACAAGACCAACCACACCTACAGCATTAACTTTAGCTTTTCTTAAAGCTAAATTTTTCATCAACCCTACTACAACTGCAGAACCAGCCATGTCATATGTCATGTCCTCCATAAATTTAGCAGGTTTTAAAGAAATACCTCCTGTATCAAAACAAACTCCTTTACCAACAAAAGCAAGAGGTTTGGATTTATTTTTTGTTCCATTCCATTCCATTGTTACTAAGTATGATCCCCTAATGCTTCCTTGGCCAACACCCAGTAAAGTGTTCATACCAAGTTTTTTCAATTTCTTATCATCATAAATATTAACTTTCAGACCTATCTTACTTAGAGATTTTATTCTTTTAGCATATTCATCAGGATGTAGTATATTTCCAGGTTCAGACACTAGATCTCTTGTATAAAAAGTTCCATCCTCAAGTGCCTTAAATTTAATTTGATCTTTTTGATTAGGAACATTTTTACCAATCACATTTAAGAAAATGTCTTTTTTATTTTTTTTTGTTTTATACTTTTCAAATTTGTAAGATTTTAGTTTGATCCCGTGTAAAAAATATCCAATTAGTTTTATTGATTGGTTTGATAATGTATTCGTATTTACAATATATTGATTTTTTTTTAATTTGCTAAATACTTCATAACACTTAGCTCCTAAATTTTCAGCATCAGAACTATTGAAATTACCTTTAAAAGATATTAGGATTATTTTTTTTTTTGAGCTTATATCAAAAGTTAAAATCTTTTTTTTTTGATCTTCTAATTTTATTAAATCACTAACATAAGAATATTCATTATCCGATAAAACTTTTTTCAAACCTGTGACGTTTAGCTTTTCGTCAACAAACAATATGAGATTTCCAGTAGATTTATCAGAAACTCGGTTTTTAAAATTAATTTTAATATTCATAAAATTTAATACAATCTATACGAGATAATGCTATATATGAGTAAAACAATTATATTTCAATGGAAAAAATACTTTTTAGAAAACTCATCGCAGATATAACCCTAAGATCCTTGATTATTATATTAACAATTGGTTTAATTGTTTGGATTATTCAAGCTGTAAATTATTTAGATTTTGTCATAGATGACGGTCACAATTTTTTAATTTATTTTTATTACAACCTATTTAACTTTCCAAAGATAATTCACAGAATATTACCTTTTGTATTTGCTATATCTATTTTTTTTGAATTATTAAAATATGAAAAAAATAATGAATTACTTTTATTCTGGACTAATGGTGTAACAAAAAGAAAATTTATTATTAATCTTGTTAATTTTGCCATTGTTGTAATGTTAATTCAAATATTAATTGGAAGTATTATTTCCCCAGCAAGTCAATTAAAGGCAAGATCAGTATTAAAAGATTCTAATATGGATTTTTTACCAAATTTAATAAAACAAGGAAAGTTTATAGATACAGTTTCTGGATTAACTATTTTTATAAATGAAAAAGTTACTAATAATTCATTTAGAAATATTTTTATTCAAGAGGGAGACTTGTTCAATCTCAATCAGAACAATAATCAAATTATTTTTGCAAAAGAAGGATTGCTCCTTAACGAGAATAAAAAAATATTTAGACTTATAAATGGAAAAATTATTAGTACAAATAATAATAAGTTAATTAGTTTTGAGTTTGATAAAATAGATTATAATTTATCAAAATTTACATCAAAAACTATTAAGGTTGCTAAAATACAAGAGTTACCTTCGTCAAAGATTATAAAATGTTCACTGAGTTTATTTTATGAAAAAATATATATTGATGAAATGTTTAGATGTGAAAAAGAAAGATTAAAAAATCTTAATCAAGAACTTTATAAAAGATTTATAAAACCATTTTATATACCTTTGCTTGCACTAATAAGTTGTTTCTTATTAACCTTTTCAAAAGTACAAAAAAATTTTACAATAAATTCTATAAAAGTTTTTTTATATGTTTTTTTAATCTTGATATTATCTGAGGTATTTATGAGATATGCTGATGAGTCAAAATTACAATTAATTTCTATAATGTTGCTGCCAATGATAATTTATATTTTTATTTATAACTTTTTAATTTCTAAAGTAAGATTATGGTAAAAACTTTTGATAAATATTTTATAAAATTATTTTTTAAAAAAATAATTTTACTTACTCTAATCTTTTTTTCTTTAACATTTATATTAACTTTGTTTGAGGAAATTACTTTTTTTAGTGATTCTGAATCAAAAATGTATTTGCCATTTTTGATAACTCTTTTTAATGTTCCAACAACTCTATTAGAAATTTTCCCTTTTATTGTACTAATATCTACTCAACTTTTTTTTGTTGATATTATCAAAAAGAAAGAAAATGAATTAATAAAAGTTAATAGTTTAGATAATTTTTATTTAATAAAATTACTTGCAATTTGTTCTTTTATATTTGGGATTATAATAATTACTTTATATTATCCCATGTCTTCAAAATTAAAATTTTTCTATTTTGATATAAAAAATATTTATTCTGAAGATGGCAAATATCTTAAACATTACAGCGATAATGGATTGTGGATAAAAGACGAAATAGATGATGAAATTTATATAATTAATGCATCTGCAAATAATAAAGAAAAATTTCTCAAAGATGTTTTTATTAATAAGTTTGATAAGAATTTTAATCTTGTCGAAGTTATTTCATCAAATAAAGCTGACATTTCTGCAAATGATTGGGTTATTGAGAAACCAGTTATTTTTAGAGAAAATAAACAAATTCAACTTGAGGAAAATATCAAATTATCCAGTCATTTTAATTTTGATAAAATAAATAAAACTTTCAGGGATCTTAATTCACTAAATTTGATTGAGTTATTTGATCTAAAAAAGGAAAATGAGTTGTTAGGATATTCCTCGCAGGATGTAGATTTACATTTTTTAAAGATTGTTTCTTTGCCTATTTACCTAAGTATTATGGTCATTATTTCTTCAATAATAATGTTAAATATTAAGAGAGATAAACCATATATATTCCATGTTTTGTTAGGAATATTATTATCTGTGATTATTTATTACATAAACAATATATTTAATATTTTTGGATTAACTAATAAAATACCAATTTATTTATCTGTATTTTTTCCAATTATTTTTTTAAGTATTATTTCAACTATAGGTTTGATTCGAATAAATGAAAAATAAAATCTTTATAATTATCACAATTCTATTTCAACTCGTTTTGATTAATAAATCTCTCTCTAGCGAAATAGATTTTCAAGCTTCAGACATAGAAATTTCAAATGATCAAAACTTGACAATTGCTAATAATGGAACAGCAATTATCAAAGATGAAGGCTTAGAAATAAAAGGTAAAAAAATAAAATATTTCAAAGATAAATCATTATTAATAATTAATAACGGAAAAATTTCATCAATTGATAGAAATTTTGAAATTAAATCAGAGATAATTGAGTATAAAATTAATGAGTCTAATCTGAATTTTGAAAATAATATTGTGATAAACGATGGTATCAATAATTTGGTTATTAAATCTAATAAAATTAATTATAATTTAGATAAGCAAAAAATTCTAAGCCAGGAATATTCAGAAATTTTTGATGACCTTAACAATACTTACAAAGTTGATGGATTTGAGTATTCTTTTAAAGACAAAATAATTAAATTAAATAATTTAGTTGCGCAAGATAAAGACAAAAATTCTTTTTTAGTAGATTTATCTTATCTTGATTTAAACAAAAAAGAATTAATCGCAAAAGATATTAGTATGAATTTTAAACTCGATGAAAATTCGGAAAATGAACCTAGATTAAAAGGTAGGAGCTTAGTAAGTAATAAAAGAAACACTATTGTAGAAAAGGGAACTTTTACCTTTTGTAAAAGAAGAGATAAATGTCCTCCGTGGGAAATGAGCGCGGAGGAAATTCGACATGATAAACAAAAAAAAACTATTAATTATAAAAATGCAAGTTTAAAAATTTATGACAAAAAAGTTTTTTATTTTCCAAAATTTTTTCATCCTGATCCAACTGTAAAAAGACAAAGTGGGTTTTTAATACCTAGATTTCAAGACAATAGTTCAACGGGTTTATCATTTAATTTACCCTATTTTTTAGTAATAGCTGATAATAGAGATTTAACACTAACACCAAGATTTTTTAATGATGATAAATTTTTAATACAATCAGAATTTAGAAAAAAAAATAAATACTCTAATCATATAGCAGATTTTAGTCAGTTTTTCTCAAGCGAAAAGAATTCGAATAGTCACTTGTTTTATAATTATGACAAAAATTATAAAACCAACAATTTTGATAATGTAGAATTGAATATAAAGTTAGAGCAAGTCACAGATGAAACCTATCTAAAATCAAATAAAATAGAAAGTCCAATAATCAATAACTTATCTAATTTAACAAATTCATTAAGTCTAAAGATGTACAATGAAAATTTGACATTTGATACAAGCCTTGAGGTCTATGAAGATTTAACCAAAAATGATAGTGATAAATTTGAATATATCCCCAATTTTAATTTTTCAAAGATTATGAATAATAATTACACTTTTAGATCACAGGGATATTATAAAAATTATAATACCAATATCACAGAAAAAGTTTTAATAAACAATTTAGAATATCAATCAGATCTAAAATATTTTGATAACGGACTTTTAAATGATAAAAAATTAATTCTTAAAAATATAAATTCTGACGCAACAAACTCAAATAATTTTCAAAATAAAAATACAAATTTGTTAATTCCAAGTTTTCAGTCTGACTATACATTGCCATTACGTAAAGAAATAGGAGAATTCAATAATATTTTAACACCTAAACTTTCTTTAAGATTAAGTATACCATTCACCAAAGATATTAGTTCAACTGATAGAACAATAAACTATAAAAATATTTACGATTTCAACAGATTAGGGATAGACGAGTCAACTGAAGGAGGAATTTCAGCAACCTATGGATATGAATATACAAAAATTAATAAAACAAGTTTTGATGAAATAATGAAATTTGGTTTTGCAAATAATCTAAGAATTGAAGAAAATAAAGATTTACCATCAAATAGTAATTTAGGTGATAAAATGTCAGATTTTGTTGGGTTATTTGAATACAAGCATAATGATAACTTTAAATTTAATTATGATTTTTCAATTAAGAATAATTTAGATGATAAAAACTATGAACTATTTGGATTTGAATATTACTTGAAAAATCTTACTACAAGATTTGAGTATTTAAATGAGAATAATACTAATCTGAAATCTTCATATTTGAAAAATGAAACTAAGTATAAATTTAACGATAAAAATAGTTTAATTTTTGAGACAATTGAAAATAAAGAAAAAAGTTTTACGGAATACTATAATCTTATTTACCAATATGAAAACGATTGC
Source organism: uncultured Pelagibacteraceae bacterium (assembly GCA_902594395.1). Taxonomy (GTDB): domain Bacteria; phylum Pseudomonadota; class Alphaproteobacteria; order Pelagibacterales; family Pelagibacteraceae; genus Pelagibacter. The sequence goes on along the minus strand of CACJLZ010000001.1, from coordinate 98,093 downwards.
TTGAGAGCTGGAATTGAATACAATAAAGAATATTATAGTGACAAAGAACTAAAACCTTCAGAAAATTTGTTATTTAAAATTACAATTTTACCTTTTGGTGGTTTTAATACCCCTAATTTAAAATGATTATATTAAAAAGGACACTCATTTTAAATTTAATTTTTTTTTCATTAATAAACTTTTCTTATTCAAAAATTCAACTTAAAATAATAATGAAAATTGATAATGAAATCATTACATCTCATGATATTGAACAGGAAATTAATTATTTAAAAGCTCTCAATCCAAGACTAAATCAAATAAATAAAGATGAATTACTTATAATCGCAAAAAAATCTCTTATCAAAGAATTTATAAAAAGAAAAGAGATTGAGAAATATAAAAAATTAAATTTAGAAAACACCCAAATTAATAATGTTTTGAATAATCTAATTCAGAATTTAAATCTTCAAAATGAAAGTGAATTAGAGAGTTATTTAAATGCTTTCAACTTTTCACTTGAAGAATTAAAAAAAAAAATTGAAATAGAGAATGAGTGGAAAAATTTAATATATAGTAAGTACATAAAGACTGTCAAAATTAATGAAAAAGAATTAATCGACAAAATTGAAAGGTCAAGCAGAGAAAAATTTTTACTCGAGTATAATTTATCTGAAATAGTTTTTACAAATACAAAAGATGTTTCATTAAAACAATTGTTTGAAAATGTACAAGAAAGTATTAAAAAAAATGGATTTGAAAATACAGCAAATCTTTATAGTATATCAGAAAGTTCCAAAGTTGGTGGTAAAATAGGCTGGGTAAAAAAAAATAGTTTATCAGATGTAATTATTGAGAGTTTAAAAAATTTAAGTGTTAGTGAATACAGTCCTCCTTTAAAGATAAATAATAATTATTTCATTTTTAAAATTAATGATATTAGAAAGATTGAAATTGAAATAGATAAAAAAAAAGAATTAGATAAAATGATATTTGTTGAAACATCAAAACAATTAGATAAATTTTCTAATATTTTTTATAATAAAATTAAACTTAATAGTGAAATTAGTGAATTTTAAGCCAATTTTAATTATACCTGGAGAAAAAAAAAGTATTTTTTTTGAAATTTTTTTTAAGTCAATTAAGTCAAAAAAAATTACTAGTCCCTTAATCATAATCTGTGATAAAAAAATTTTAGAAAAAGAGATCAAAAAATACAAATTTTATAAAAAAATTGAGCCAATTGATTTTAAAAAAATCTTAAATGAAAAAATTATAAATAAAAATATCTACTTTATTGACATTAAAAATTCAAATTCAAAAAATTATATTCATGAATGTTTTAAAGTTGCTTTTCATATAATTAAACGAGGATTAACAAATAAATTGATTAATGGTCCAATAAATAAATCGAAAACCTTAAAAGGAAAATATCCTGGTATGACTGAATATATTTCTAAAAGTTTTAATGAAAAAAAATTTGCAATGTTGATTTATAATAATAAGCTCTCAGTTTCTCCTTTAACAACCCACCTTCCATTAAAAATGGTTGCAAAAAAAATTACTAAAAAATTAATTACCGAAAAAATCATGATTATTAATAGATTTTATAATCAAAAATTAAGGTTTAAACCTAAAATTGCTGTTGTTGGTTTAAACCCACATTGTGAAAGTTTGTCAAAATTTAATGAAGATACTAGAATTATTCTTCCAGCTATAAATTCCCTTAAAAAGAAAAATATTCGAGTTAGTGGCCCTTACCCATCTGACACAATATTTTTAAAAAATAATAGAAAAAAATTTAATGTTATAGTTGGTATGTACCATGATCAAGTTCTTACACCAATTAAAACACTTTTCGAATATGATGCGATAAATATAACAATAGGTTTACCATTTTTAAGAGTAACTCCTGATCATGGGCCTAATGAAATGATGGTTGGCAAAAATAAGTCAAATCCATTAAGTTTGATCAAAGCAATTAATTTTTTAGATAAGAGATGATAAAGGCAAAAAAAAGCCTTGGACAAAACTTTCTTGTTGATCAAAATATAATTAGCAAAATAATAGATATTGTAAATATTAAAGATAAAAATATTTTAGAAATTGGACCTGGAACAGGAAGTTTAACTAGAGAAATTTTGAAAAAAAAACCAAAAAAAATTACTGTAATAGAGAAAGACGACAGATTAGTTGATCTTCTAAAAGATAAATTTAACCAAGATATTGAGTTTATTAATAAAGATATATTAAAAATAGATGAAAATAATTTGAACAATCAAATTCTGACAGTATTTGGTAATTTACCATATAACATATCAACAGAAATCTTAAGTAAGTGGATATTAAATATAAATCCTAAAAAAGTTTGGTTTAATTGTCTTGTTCTTATGTTTCAAAAAGAAGTTGCTGATAGAATAATATCAAAATTTAATACCAAAGAGTATGGAAGATTAACAATTTTAGCCAATTGGAGACTTAATATAAAAAAAATAATGGATATAAAACCTAATAGTTTTCAACCGAAACCAAAAATTGAGAGCACTGTTTTATTTTTTGAACCAAAAAAAACTTTTACGAAGTTTAAAAACGCTAAAAATCTTGAAAAAATTACAAGAATTTTCTTCATGCATCGAAGAAAAATGATTAAAAAACCTTTCAAGCAACTTTTTCATGATAATGAAAATATTGCATCTGAATTGGGAATAGACCTTAATTTAAGACCTCAAAATTTAGATTTTAAAACTTATTATGAATTAACCAAAAAGTATGAGACTTTACGAAGTTAATTTTTCCACATGATTTCTTATAAAATCTAAATCATAATCTTTTGATTCGTCATTTATTTCTGCGTTAATCAAATTTTTTATTCTCAAATAACATTTTTCAAGATCATCATTAATTACTACATAATCATAATTTATCCAATGAAGTACATCTCTCTCAAATTGTTTCATTCTTTCTTCAGCTATAAGTTTATCCTTCATGTCTCTATTAGAAAGTCTACTAAATAAAATTTTTTTACTGGGTGGTAAAATAAAAAATGTAATTAATTTATAATCCAACTTTTTATTCTTTATTTGATCAGCACCTTGCCAATCAATATCAAATAATACATTTTTTCCTCTATTTAAATTATTTATGATTGGTGTTCTAGTTGTTCCGTAATAATTATTAAAAACTTTCGCATATTCCAAAAATTCTTGGTTATTTATTAATCTTTTAAACTCATTATCATTTACAAAATAATAATCTTTATTAGGGGTCTCGCCCTCTCTTGGTTTCCTAGTTGTGTGAGATATCGAGATTTCAAAATCATCATTTTTTGATAGTAAATTTACAAGTGTCGTTTTCCCTGCTCCAGAGGGAGAGGACAATATAACCATTATCCCATCATTTACTGAGGGCATCTAAAATTTATTAATTAGCTTTGCCTTCAATAAATTTAACGGCATCACCAACTGTTAATATTTTCTCAGCTTCGCTATCAGAAATTTCTGATCCAAATTCCTCCTCAAAAGCCATCACTAATTCAACAGTATCTAAGCTATCAGCTCCTAGATCATCAATGAAACTTGATTCCTCTGTAACTTTAGATTCATCAATTCCCAAGTGATCTGCTACTATTTTTTTTACCTTACTTGAAACATCATCTGACATATTGATCCTTTTATTATTATAATCGTTAATAGTTTAATTACTTAGATTGTCAAGCCATATACATGCCCCCATTTACATGTAATGTTTCTCCATTAATATAGTTTGATTGATTAGAAGCTAAAAAAAGAACTGCATTAGCTATATCTTCAGGTTCACCTAATCTACCAGAAGGTATCTTGGAAGTAATTATATCTTTAAATTTTTCATCAATTTTATCTGTCATTGCTGTCTTAATAAATCCGGGTGATATACAATTTACGTTAATATTTTTTTTTGCATACTCAATCGCAAGACTTTTAGACATGGCAATTATTCCAGCTTTAGAAGCTGTATAATTTGCCTGACCAAGATTACCTGTATGCCCCACTACTGAGGTTATATTTATAATTTTTCCTTTTTTATTTTTTAACATCTTTTTAATTGCAAATTTACAAATTAAAAATGTAGATGTTAAATTAACTTCTATTACATTTCTCCATTCATCCAAATTCATTCTAATTGCTAAATTATCTTGTGTGATACCTGCGTTGTTGACAATGCAATCAATTTCGCCACCAAGTTCCTTCGAGGCGTTTTCAATAAAATTTTCTACTTTATCGCTTTCTGAAATATCAAATCTTAAAATTTTAATATTTTTAAATTTATTTTTTAATTCTTCTAATTTTTCAATTTTTGTTCCTGAGGCTAAAATATTAACACCAAATTCATCAAGTTTCTTTATTATTGAATTCCCTATTCCTCCTGTTGCACCAGTAACAATGATATTTTTATTTTTTAAATCATTCATATTCTTAAACTTTCTATATCTGATTGATTGTTAATAGTAGTAGTTTTTACATTTTTATTAATTCTTTTTATTAACCCGCTCAAAACTTTTCCCGGACCTATTTCAATAAATTGACTAACTCCATGATTGATCATATTAATTATACTTTCTCTCCACCTAACTCTTTTTTCTATTTGACTAATTAGTAAATTCTTTAAATCTTTAACATCTAAAATTTCATCAGCTGTAACATTAGAAACCAATTTATTATTCGATTTTTTAAAATCAACTTTATCTAGCTCTTTTCTCATTATCTCTGTTGCTTTAGTCATTAATTCACAGTGAAAGGGGGCACTAACTGGAAGTTTTATATTTTTAATTTTATTATCTTTCAAAAAATTGCTTAAGGACCCCAAATCTCCGTTTTTACCACTTAATACAATTTGACCCTCAGAATTATCGTTAGCAATCTGAGCATAAAAATTTTTTTCATTATCTTTTAATATTTTTTCGATATCCTCAATTTTTACTCCTAGAACAGCTAACATTCCACCCTCTCCTTTTGGAACAGAGTTTTGCATAGCTTTTCCTCTAATTCTTAAAATTTTTATTGTTTTTTCAAAATCTAAATATCCAGCACATGATAGAGCAGAATATTCGCCTAATGAATGTCCAGCAAAATATTTTGCTTCATTCAAATTGATATTAAATTCATCCTTAATCACTTTAAAAATTGAATAACTTACTAAAAATATTGCAGGTTGAGTATTGGCAGTTAAATCCAAATTTTCTTTAGGACCTTCTAAAATCATTTTTGAAATATTAAAATCTAATACGTCATCTGCTTGACTAAATAATTTTTTTACTATGTCATATTTTTCAAAAAACTCTTTTCCCATACCAACCGTTTGTGAACCTTGACCTGGAAAAATTACAGAAAACATTTAAAAAATAAATTAATTATTGGTTTTTTACTATTGTAATTGAAGGTTTATAATAGTATATCCTCACTTTTTATTAAAGATTAAATATGAATTTATACGAACATACAATTATAGCTAGACAAGACACCTCACCTGCAGAACTTAAGCAACTAACGGAAAAATATTCTAAGATTATTGAAAAAAATGAGGGAGAAATTATTAAAACTGAAAACTGGGGTCTACTCAATTTATCATATTTGATTAAAAAGAATAGAAAAGGTAGCTACATTCATTTCAAAATTAAAGGAAATGGAAATGTTATAGAACAATTAGAAAAAAATGAAGCGATAGATAAAAAACTAATTAGACATCTAACTGTTAAAGTTAAAAAATTTGACCTAGATACAAATTATTTTACAAAAAAAGAAGAAACTGAAAAAAATCCAAAAAAGGAAAAAATTAAAAATTAATTATGCCAAAAAAACAAAGCGGTAATAGAAAAAATAAACAAAGTAACTTTGCTAAGTTAAGCATTTTCCAACCTAACAAATATAAATTTAAAAAAACATGCCCACTCTCTGTAAAAGGAGCTCCAAAGGTTGATTATAAAAATATTAAACTTCTTAAAAAATATGTTTCTGAAAATGGTAAAATACTTCCATCAAGAATCACAAACGTTTCGCAAAAAAAACAGAGGGAACTCTCTGCATCTATAAAGAGAGCAAGAAATCTAGCACTAATTTAATGAAAGTAATATTATTAGAAAACTTAAAAAGAATTGGATCTATCGGTGAAGTGATAGATGTTAAACGAGGCTTTGCAAGAAATTTTTTGATTGCAAATAAAAAAGCTCTTTATGCTTCAAAAGAGAATATTAAAGAAGTGGAAAAAATTAAATCTGAACTTTCAAAAAAAGATAATGAAAAAAAGCAAGAGGCTAAAAAAATTTCTGAAAAGATAAACAAAAAAGAATATAGTGTCAAAAAACTTTGCACTGAAAATAAAGAATTATATGGTTCTGTGAAACCAACTGAGATTTCAAAACTTATCTTTGAGTCAAGTAAAATAGAAATCAAACCATCGATGATACAGCCATTAAAAGAAATTAAGGCTCTGGGAAAGTTTAGAGTAAAAGTTTCTTTGCACTCCGAGGTTGATGCAGAAATTACTATTGATGTCAAAACTGCAGAGACAATTCAATAATTATACAATTTCATCCACAGCTTTTTTTTGAATATAAAATACTTATTATTTCTGTAAAATACTTTTAATGGAAAACAACCTGAGTATTATTAGAGATAATTTTAAAGAGTTACCGAATAATATAGAGGCAGAACAATCAGTAATTGGCTCAATTTTAGTAAACAATGAAATCTTTGATGAAATAAATACCATAATCTCAAATGTCAATTTTTATGATCCTATGCATCAAAAAATTTTTAGCTCAATAGAAAACTTGATTTATAAAGGAATGCTTGCAAATCCAATTACACTAAAAAATTATTTTGAAAATGAAAAAGATGAAATTAATATTCCTGAATACTTAGTAAAGATTACTAAATTTTCTACTTCAGCTAGGCAAGCAATAGAGTATTCAAAGATAATATATGATATGTTTGTGAGAAGAGAACTAATAAAAATTTCTGAACAAATGATTGATAATGCTAAAGAGAATAATATTGATACAAGTGGTCAAAATATTATTGAGAATTCTGAAAAGCTTCTTTACGATTTAGCTGAAAAAGGAACTTTCAACTCATCATTAATCAAATTTGATGATGCAATGAAACAAACAATTGAAATGGCATCAGCAGCATATAAAAACGAGGGAGGAATTGTAGGAGTGCCAACTGGGTTACGTGATTTGGATGATAAACTTGGAGGACTTCATCAATCTGATTTAATAATCATTGCAGGTAGACCATCAATGGGTAAAACATCCCTTGCAACAAATATTGCTTTTAATGCAGCTCAAAATATTCAAAATAATGGATCTAAATCTTCTATTGCTTTTTTTTCCCTAGAAATGTCATCAGAACAACTTTCAACAAGAATAATTTCTGAACAAGCAAGAATTGGATCGAATGATATTAGAAGAGGAAGAATTTCTGATGAACAATTTGATCGATTTCTTGAAACTTCTAAAAATATTTCTGAACTTCCATTATTTATCGATGAAACTCCAGCAATAAGTATTGCGGCAATGAGCAATAGAGCAAGAAGAATCAAGAGACTTCATGGTCTAGATCTAATTGTTGTTGATTATATACAACTTATGAAAGGATCATTGAATAATAAAGATGGAAGAGTTCAGGAAATTTCTCAAATTACTCAAGGTCTGAAAGCAATCGCAAAAGAACTGGGTGTGCCTGTTCTAGCATTATCACAATTATCAAGGCAAGTTGAGCAAAGAGATGATCATAAACCACAACTCTCAGATTTAAGAGAATCTGGTTCAATAGAACAAGATGCAGATGTTGTAATGTTTGTTTATAGAGAAGGATATTATCTTCAAAGAAAAGAGCCTAGAGAAGCAACAGTGGAACACGCAGAATGGCAAGCAAAGATGAATGAGGTTGCACATTTAGCTGAAATTATCATAGGGAAACAACGACACGGTCCAATAGGTAAAGTTACACTTGAGTTTGAAGAGAGATTTACAAAATTTAAAGATACTCAAAATAATTAATTTACAATATAACAGGTTAAATGATTGATCATTTATACCAAAATTCGATCTTAAAAAATCCAAGATCTATTTTAGTAATTTTATTCATTGTTTTAATTAGTTTTGGATATCACTCAAAGGACTTTAGGCTTGATGCCTCGTCTGAGACTTTGTTAATTGAGGGAGATCCTGATCTTGAATATTTAAAAAAAGTAACAGATAGATATGGATCAAAAGATTTTTTAGTTTTAACTCATACACCTAATGATGGTATGGTAACCGACAGTGCGATTAACAATCTCCTTAGTTTAAAATATAAACTTCAAAGCTTAGATTGGGTACACAGTGTTATCACTCTTTTAGATATACCTCTATTAGACAATTCTGATGCACCTCTCCAGGAAAGGCTTATGAACTTCAAAACACTAAAAGATGAAGGTGTAGATAAAGAGAGAGGTTTTAGAGAGATTTTAGAAAGTCCAGTTTTCAGAAACTTTGTCATAAGTGAAGACGGAAAAACAAGTGGAATTATTGTTAATATTAAAGAAAATGAAAAATTAAAGGATATTGAAAATAAATCTGATAAGGAAATACAAATATTTAGAGATCAAATAAAAAAAAAGAATCATAATAATATCTTAGAGGTTAGAGAGGTAATCAAAAGCTATGATGACATAGGTAAAATTTATTTAGGCGGTATACCAATGATAGCTGATGACATGATGAGTTTTATCAAAAGCGATATTATTGTTTTTGGTTTAGGTGTACTTGTATTTATTATTGCAACATTATGGTTTGTTTTTAGAAATTTAATATGGATTGTTGTTCCAATAAGCAGCTGTTTTTTCTCAGTTATCATTATGATGGGTCTTTTGGGTCTCATTGGTTGGAAAGTTACTGTAATTTCATCAAACTTTATCGCGCTGATGTTAATTTTAACTTTGGCGATGAATATTCATATGAGCACTAGATTTATACAATTAAGGAAATTTTATCCTAATAAAAATAATCATGAAATAATCACTTTAACTACAAAAAAAATGTTCTGGCCAATCCTATACACAGCTTTAACAACTATTATTGCCTTTTTATCTTTAGTCTTTAGTGAGATAAAGCCAGTTATTGATTTTGGTTTGATGATGACTTTCGGATTAATGATATCTTTTTTAATTACTTTTACATTGCTTCCTAGTCTACTAAGTTTTGTAAAAGATAATAATACTTTTGTAAAAGATAATACTGACTCTAAAATAACTTCTACTTTAGGAAAGCTTTCTATTAACTCTAAAAATCAAATTTTTATATTAACTGGAATTGTAATAGTTTTAAGCATAATCGGTATTAGCAAATTAGAAGTTGAGAATAGTTTTATAAATTATTTTAGTAAAAAAACAGAAATTTATAAAGGTATGAAATTAATTGATGAAAAATTGGGTGGAACAACTCCCCTAGAAGTAATTTTAAAATTTCCAGATAAAAAAAAAGAAAAATTAGAGGAAGATGATGAATTTGAAGATTGGGGTGATGAGGAAAAAAATGATGAGAAATATTGGTTTACCAAAGATAAAATAGAAACAATTTCTAAAATACATAATTATCTTGATGCTCTTCCTGAGACAGGCAAAGTCTTATCATTTTCATCAATAGTTGATGTTGCAACTCAATTAAATAACAACAAACCTCTTGGAACTTTAGAAATGGGTGTTTTGTATACTAAAATCCCTGAAAATATTAAAACTGAGATAATTGATCCTTATATTTCAATAAAAGATAATGAGGCTCGAATAAGTTTGAGAATAATAGACTCTCAAAAAGATCTTAAAAGAAATGAGCTAATCAAAAAAATAAATTATGACTTACAAAATGAATTTGGATTAAATGAAAATCAATACAAATTAGCTGGGGTGATGATCTTATTTAATAATTTATTACAAAGCCTGTTTAAATCTCAAATTCTTACTTTAGGACTTGTCATGCTAGGTATTTTTGGAATGTTTGTTATCTTATTTAAGAACATCAAATTATCTTTAATTGGAGTTGTCCCAAACTTTATTGCAGCATTTTTTATTTTAGGAATAATAGGTATGCTAGAGATACCTTTAGATATGATGACTATCACAATAGCTGCTATTACAATAGGTATAGCTGTTGATAACAGCATTCATTATATTTATAGATTCAAAGAGGAGTTCAACAAAATTAATGACTACAAAAAAACTTTAAAAACTTGTCATTCAACTGTTGGTGTTGCAATACTAAACACTTCTATAACAATAGTCTTTGGTTTTTCTATTTTAGTTTTATCTAAATTCATACCCACAATCTATTTTGGAATATTTACAGGATTAGCAATGCTATTAGCAATGATTTCTGTTTTAAGTTTACTGCCATCTTTGATATTAGTTTTTAAGCCATTTGGAAAATAAGAATATATGTTTGAAATAACTCTAGAATTTTTCAAAGAAATTCTAAATTCGATTTCTTCAATTGATTTGATCTATATATTGATAACTGTTCTTTCACTAATTAAGTGTTACAGCAAAGGGTTTGTCTTGAGTATACTCTCAATGTCAAAATGGTTATTAGCTTATATTATAACTTTGATACTATTTCCTAGAATTAAGCCATACGTCGAAAATGTAATAGATAATGAATACGTGCTTGATGTAGGACTTGGAGTAACAATTTTTATTATTGTTATATTTTTAATATTATTGATTAATAAAGGAATAAGTAGAGCAATCAAATATACTGGTCTAGGAAGTTTAGATACTATCTTCGGACTCTTTTTTGGGTTTATTCGAGCATATGTTATATCCATATGTATATTTTCAGGAGTGCATATCGTATATAATTATGACAAATGGCCCCTAAATTTAGACAAATCATTCACCTTTCCATATCTTGAAAAAGGTAGTAATTATTTATTAAAAGTTTTTCCTAATGAAAAAACATATCGAGAATCTAAAGAGAAAATTGAGGATTTATGATCCAAAGTTAAAAGAGGAATGTGGTGTATTTGGAATTAGTAATGTAAAAGATGCGTCTGCCTTAACTGCTTTAGGGCTTCATTCACTTCAACACCGTGGACAAGAAGGTTGTGGAATAGTCACATTTGATGGAGAAAGATATTACTCGGAAAAAAGATTTGGACTAGTTGGTGACAACTTTAATAAAGAAAAAATTTTAGATAATCTAAAAGGAAATTTTGCGATTGGTCACAATCGATACAGCACTACTGGAAACAACACATTAAGAAATATTCAACCTTTTTTTGCGGACACTAACGCAGGTGGAATAGGAGTTGCACATAATGGAAACTTAACGAACTCAATTTATTTAAGAAATAAGCTCGTTGAAGAAGGAGCAATATTTTACACAACCTCTGATACCGAAACTATTGTTCAACTTATTGCAAAATCAAAAAGATTAAAAACTATAGATAAAATTATCGATGCAATATTTCAAATTCAAGGTGGATATGCATTGGTTATGTTAACACAAAATTTACTTGTCGGAGTAAGAGATCCTTATGGAATAAGACCTTTGGTTATAGGTAAATTAAAAAATAGTTATGTTCTTGCATCTGAAACCTGTGCTCTGGATATTATCGGTGAAAAATTTATTCGAGAAGTTGAAAATGGTGAGATTGTACTAATAGAAAATGATAAACTTCAAAGTATTAAACCATTTCCTGAAAAAAAAATTAGACCTTGTGTTTTTGAATATATTTATTTTGCACGGCCAGACAGTATTCTTAACGGAAAAACTGCTTATGAACATCGTAAAAATTTAGGAAAAGAGTTGGCAAAAGAGAATGATTTTGAAACCGACATCATTGTTCCAGTCCCTGATTCCGGAAATGCTGCAGCCTTAGGTTTTGCACAATATTTAAATAAAAATTATGAGCATGGACTCATAAGAAATCACTATGTTGGAAGAACCTTTATAGAGCCAAGTCAAAAAATAAGGAGCCTAGGCGTTAAACTAAAACTAAATGCTAATCAAACAACAATAGAAAACAAAAAAATTATTCTTGTTGATGACTCTTTAGTAAGAGGAACCACATCTCATAAAATTGTAAAAATGCTTTATGATGCAGGTGCAAAAGAGGTTCATGTGAGAATTGCTTGTCCTGAGATTAGATATCCTGATTTTTATGGAGTGGATACACCAACAAAAAAAGAATTGTTAGCTGCTAATAAAAACAACGATGAAATCTGTGAATATATTGGTGCTAAATCATTAAAATTTTTATCTATTGAGGGTATGTATAGAGCTATTGGATTTGATAAAAGAAATAAAAATTATCCACAATTAACAGATCATTATTTCACTGGAGATTATCCTGTAAAACCTATTGATGAATTAGGTGATAGCAAAATAACACAACTTTCTTTATTAAGCACTGCATCAAATAATTAATTTATGAAAAAAGTAAGTTTTACAGAAATGAAAAATGGAACCAAAGAAGATTATCTTTTTCTTGATAAACATGAAAAAGATTTTGCAAGTAAAACTGCAGATAGAATATTGAAATTTATGTCAGGACTTACAGAAACTCTAGAAGGTTACCAGGTTTCAAGATTAGAGCACTCACTTCAGAGCGCTACGAGAGCTTATAGAAATGGTGAAAGTGATGAAATGATTGTCGCTGCATTGTTACATGATATTGGTGACGAGCTAGCTCCGATGAACCATTCAGAATATGCTGCAGCAGTTCTTAAACCATATGTGTCAGAAAAAACTCATTGGATTGTTGAGAAACATGGTGAGTTTCAGATGTATTATTACGCTCACCATCTAGGAGGAAACAAAAATAAAAGAGATGAATATAAAAATCATAAATATTATCAGGATACTGTAGATTTTTGTGAAAAATACGATCAAAACTCGTTTGATCCAAATTATAAATCATTGCCATTAGATTTCTTCAAACCCTTTGTAAAAAAAGTTTTTTCAAGAAAACCATATTCTTCGCTGTAAAATTTATAGGCTATATTATTAAATATGACTATTTCTAAAGAACATATAATTGAATATTTCAAATCTGGAATAAAAGAAAAAAAAGATTTCAAGATAGGAATTGAGCACGAGAAATTTTTATTTGATAGCAAAAACAATAAAAGAATTGATTACTCAAAAGTAAAAGAGATGTTTTCAGCCTTAAATGAGTTTGGTTGGAATCCAATAAAAGAAGGTGAAAATATTATAGGTTTGAATAAAGGAGGTAAAAATATCACTCTTGAACCAGGAAACCAAATTGAATTGTCTGGAGAGAAACTTAATAATATTCACGAAGCATGTGCAGAGTCTTATGATTATTTATTTGAACTAAAACAAGTCACAAAAAAACTTGATATAAAAATTGTGAGTTCTGGTTTTGATCCCATTTCAAAGCTTCATGAAATTCCTAACAATCCTAAACAAAGATATAAACTTATGACAAACGACATGCCACTAGGCGGAGAATTAAGTTTAGATATGATGTACAGAACTTGTGGAACTCAATTAAATATTGATTATTCTTCAGAGGAAGATTTTTTCAAAAAATTTAAAGTAGTAAATTCAATAGTTCCAATCTCTATTGCTTTGTTCGCTAACTCTTCAATAGTTGAAAAAAAAAAGAGTAATTACTTATCTTATAGATCTAAAGTATGGCAAAATACTTCCCGGGGAGGCCTTCCAAAATTATTTTTTGAAAATTTAAATTTTGAAAAGTATGCTGATTTTATTATAGATTTCCCAATTTTATTTATACAAGATAAACAAAAATATATTTCAGGTAATAAATATACTTTTCAAGATTTCATGAATGGAAAGATAGATGAAATAAAAAATCGTCTTCCAACTGAGAGCGATTTATCCTTACACTTAAGCACTATATTTACTGAAAATAGGTTAAAAAAATATATTGAATTAAGATCTATGGATACTTGTGGCTGGGATTGTCTTTGTGCTGGTCCTGCATTTTTTATTGGGATGCTATATGGAAATTTGGATGAAGTTTACAGTTTAATCTTATCATGGGACAAGGATAAGATAATTAATGCTTATCTAGATGCTCCTCAAAAAGGTTTCAATACTCAATTGATGGGTAAAGACCTTTTTTATTGGGCATCAACTTTACTAGAAATCTCAAGAAAAGGATTGGATAATAGAGATATACTAAATAAAAGTGGAAAAAATGAAACTTTGTTTTTAAATCATTTGCAAAAAGTTATTGATAATAGAACAACAAATGCAGATCATATGGTTAATAAATTTTCTAAAAATGAAGATTTAAAAGATTTATATGACAAATAAAATTGTTGCCATACAAGGTAACCACCCTTCTAAACTTAATCCAAAAACAGATACAAGTGTTTTTTTAGCTAATGAGATCCAAAAAAAGAGGTATAGAGTTTTTTATTATGATCCTAAAGATTTATCAATAATAGATACAAAAGTCATAGCTAAAGGTTTTTTTATAAAGTTTAATTATAAAGATAAAAAATTTTATAAAATTCAAAAAAAACAAAATTTAAATCTTATAAAATGTAAATACATTTTAATTAGACAAGATCCGCCTTTCAATTTAGAGTATATTTCAACAACTTACATACTTGAGACAATTAAAAATAAGGTAAAAATAATTAACAACCCTACTTCAATAAGAAATATTTCTGAAAAACTTTATTCTGTTAAATATCAAAAGTTTATGCCAAATACAATTTTTACTCAAAACATTGAGGAAATTAAAAACTTTTTTAAAAAAAATAAATATGTAATTATAAAACCTATTCACAGTTTTGGTGGGAATGATATTCATTTACTCAAAAAATTTAATTCAAGGTTTATTCAAAAACTTATCAAAAAACATGACCATATAATGTGTCAAAAATATTTACCTAAAATAAGTATCGGAGATAAAAGAGTTTTTTTGATTAATGGGAAAATATGTGGTGCAATTTCTAGAATACCTAAAAAAGGGTCATTTCTAAGTAACATGAGTAAAGGTGCAATACCAAAAAATATTAAGTTAACAAAATTGGAAAAAAGAATTTCAAAAATAATTGCGAAAGATTTAAAAAAAGAAAAAATTTTTTTTGCAGGGATTGATTTTATTGACCAAAAGCTGAATGGGGATATTAATATCACCTCCCCAACTGGACTAAAAACTTTATTTGATATTTCTAAAATTAATCTCGCCAAAACTTTTTGGAAAGATTTAAAAGCTTGAAAAATTTAACAGACCAACAAAAGGGATCATTACTTGCTTTTGTGGCTGTAATGTTTATTACACCTGACTCTTTGTTTATCAGACTTTCTAGCATTGATACTTGGGGGCTTGTTTTTTATAGAGGAATAATTCCATTCTTAACTGTTTTCTTTGGAATGCTATTAATCTACAAACTTAACTTTTTTAAAATACTTTTTACTAGTGGTTATCACGGTATTATATATATAGCTACTTTCAGTGTTACTAATATTACTTTCGTAGTTTCTATTCAAAATACTAATGTAGCAAACACACTGGTAATGATCGCAACTGCACCTATGTTATCAGCTATATTGGGGGCAGTATTTTTAAAAGAACCTCCTGATAAAAAGACTTGGATTTCGATAATTGTTACTTTTGCTGCAATTGTCTAT
Organism: uncultured Pelagibacteraceae bacterium; assembly: GCA_902594395.1. Lineage (GTDB taxonomy): Bacteria > Pseudomonadota > Alphaproteobacteria > Pelagibacterales > Pelagibacteraceae > Pelagibacter. The sequence goes on along the minus strand of CACJLZ010000001.1, from coordinate 82,462 downwards.
ATTTTCTTTGACTCCCTTAAGCTTGGTAATTTTTATGGTGATATACTAGGGTTTATCACTGCTATTGGTCTTGCTGTAGGTGCTGTCACTATCAGATCCGCAAAATCAAAAAATTTAGTTCCAGCTGCAGTTGTAGGGAAATTATTTGTTGCTACTTTTGCCCTGTTTTTCATTGAAAGCTTTGACCTAGTAGAAAAAGACTTAATTATTGTACCGTTAATGTGTATTCTTTGTGTAGCAATACCATTCGTTTTAGTAACTATTGCTCCAAGATTTATTCCAGCTGCTGAGGTAAATCTTTTCTTCTTATTAGAGACAATCATCGGCCCAATATGGGTTTGGTTTGTTATTAAAGAACAGCCTAGTATTGAAACACTTCAGGGTGGTGCTATCATAATTACAACAATCGCTATTCACTCTTTTTTAAAATTAAAGAAATCTTAATTACCGTCACAATTAAGTCTTGATTTAATAATAGATGACAGATAATTAGCGCGATTTTTATGAATAAAGTTTTAAAGAATTCTTGGGCATTGTTTTTAGGAATGGGATTCATAATGATGGCCTATGGTTTCCAAGGATCATTGCTTGGGGTAAGAGCGGTACAAGAAGAATTTAGTTTAACTGCAACTGGTTTTATGATGTCAGGTTATTTCATTGGATACTTCATAGGAGCAGCCACTATACCAAACGTAATTTCAAGAGTTGGTCATATTAGAGTTTTTGCAGCTTTTGCGTCTTTAGCATCACTAATTATTTTAGTTCACTCGATTTTGATTCATCCATTTATTTGGTTCTTATTAAGAGTTCTTACTGGAATAAGTATGGTTTGTATTTACACGGTTGCTGAAAGTTGGCTTAACGATAGATCAAGTAATAAAAATAGAGGAAGTGTCTTATCGATTTATATGGTGATACTTTATGGGTCTATGGGGATTGGAATGTTTTTATTAAATTTTAGTACTCCAAAAAATTTTGAACCTTTCATATTAGTTTCTGTGATCACATCAGTAGCATTGATACCTATTTTACTTACTAAAAAAAAACCACCAACTTTCAAAAAAATAAATGTTATGTCATTTAGTGAACTTTATAAATCATCACCATTTGGAGTGGTAAGTTCTTTTTTTTATGGAACAATTCAGTCTGCTTTATTTACCTTGCTGGCAGTTTATGCAGCATCAATGAATTTTACTATTTTAGAAGTATCAGTTGTAACTTTTTTATTAGCAGTTTCTGGTGCAGTTGCTCAATTTCCTGTTGGAAAAATTTCTGATGTTTATGATAGAAGAAAGGTAATAATCGCGTCTACTTTCGGAGCTGCAATTTTTTCTCTTATTACAATATTTGTTTCAGGACAAATGTATTTGCCTGATGGATTAGCAACAAGTAAAACATGGTTTTATATATTCTTTATTTTATTTTCTTTTTGTAGTTTGCCTATGTTTTCATTAATCCTTGCTCACACAAATGATTATATTACAAAAGACAAATTTGTAGCAGCAGGTGCAGGACTTCAATTCACATTTGGTTTAGGTGCTATTAGTGGTCCTTTTTTATGTTCAATATTTATGGACCTTGTTGGCTCTAATGGATTTTTTGTTTTTTTATTTTTCTTTCATTCTTTAATAGGAGCTTTTGGAATTTATAGAATGAGAGTCAGAGAAACTGTGGAAAATCCAGACTCTCAATTTGTCGCAATGCCTCAAACAATTACACCAGCTGGGATTGAATTAAATCCTACAACAGAGCCTATTGAAGAACCAATTAAAGAGGAAGATAAAGCGATTTAATTAAGTTTATCTATATACTTAGACATTTTAGACAGAACTTGCTTTTTAGTTAATTTGTCAGTTCGTATTAAGATTGCATCTTTTACTTTAACCAGTGGGCTGTTCTTTCTTTTTTTATCCATTGAAGTTCTTTTAATTAAAGATTTTCTAACATTTTTTAAGGAAACCTTTTTCTTTATATCTAGCCATCTTCTATAACTTGCGACTTTAACATTACACTTAAAGTAAAAAGCTAAATCATATTTTGGATTTTTAGCTAATATTTTACTAGCTATGTCCCTGCCTTCTACACAAATCTTTTTATTTTTTTTAATCAATGTCTTTTGAAAAGCATTTATTATTTTTCGAATATTTTTATTTTTTGCTAAAATAGCAACATGGTTACTTATTTCCTCAGAATGCAGATTTAATTTTACTATTTTTTTATAGGAAATATTTTTAAATTTTTTTTTTAAAAAGCTAATGCTGTTTTTTGGTTTATAATTAATGATTTCTTTACTAGCATATCTATACAATAATCCTGAATTGATAAGTAACAATTTGTATTTTTTAGAGATGAGTTTTGCTGCAGTGCTTTTTCCACTTGCTGACTCTCCATCACAAGCTATTATTAATTTTTTAAATTTTCTCACTTAACTTTAATAATATTTAGATTTGTTTTATGCAAAAAAATTATGAATTTTAATAGATTTTTCAGAAATTAATCACTTACAGGTTGAAACTCAAAATAAGCACAAATTAACTCATCACAAAACTGAAATATTGAAAGTAAGTCAAATATTTGTTTCAATTGAGTTTATAAAAATATGCCTAGAAAAAAAACTAAACAAAAAAATTCAAAAAAAAGTACAGGGATAGTTAAGATTAGTAACTTAGCTCCTAAGTCCTTTTTAAGTAATGCTTTCTCTAATTACAAAAAAAATAAAGAACTTAATAAGATTAAAGCTATCAAATTAGAAAAATTAAAAGATAAAAATCAAATCCTTAAAGAAAGAAAAGATCTTAAAGTTTGGGAAGAAAGACTCATTAAGGAAAGCAATAGATTAAAATTTAGTGAAGAGGAATTAAAGTTAAAAGAAAAAGAGATCAAAATTAAAGATGACGCACAAAAGCTAGAGGCATCGAGGTTAGTAAAAAAAGATGAGGAATTAATATTAATAAGTAAAGAATTAAGAGCTAAAGAAAAGGAATTAAAGCTTAGAGATGAGGCGCAAAATAGAAAAGATATTGATTTGAAAGTTAGAGAGGAAGAACAAAAAAACCTTGAACTCAAAGAAAAGAGAAGAAAAGAGAGAACCTTAAAAATGATTAAGGAAGAGGAGGAAAAACAGAAAGAGCTTGAGTATATCAAAATAAAAGAGTGGGAAGAAAAATTTGATAGAGAACAAAAAGCAAAAGAACATAGAGAAAATTTAAGAGAGGAAAGATTAAGACAAAGAGAATTAGAAAAACTTAAATCATTTGAAAAAACTGAAAACCCAGTTGATAAAAACCTTTCCTCTGGTTTGGAAAAATTTAAAGTTGATGTAACTAAAGAAAATTAATTTTTTTGATTAGGAAAATAATCCTTTAAATCACCTTCTCTATAAACATCTGCTGTGCAACAATGAACACCACCACCAAATGCATATGCATCTCTCAATTCAACTGGAACAACCTCCATTCCTAACTTATCAAGTTGTTCAGCTTGGTAAACTTCACTTTTTTCGACACAAACTGTTTTTGGATCAAGAACTAAAACATTCATTGATAACCATACTGATGAATAACAAAGTGGGGGTGGTTCGTTATGAGCTGGTTGAGCACTATCAATTATTTTCCACCCATTATCCTCAAATAATTTTCTTTGTTCCTTTGGAAGTCTTCTTTGGGGATTATTTATAATTAAACCTTCTTTAATTGGTGTAAAGGTTGCATCTATATGAATTGGGTAAGGATCTCCAGGAAAATTAACTGCATGAACTCTATGATCTTTAAAATGTCTTCGAAGCCAATCAATCCCCTTTAAGTTTGTTGTAAAACCATGTTGAACAATTAGGTCCTTCCCGAATCTAAGAACATCTGCTGCATCGAATAGGGGCTCTTCTTCAGTAGTTACAAAAAATTTTTCTTCAGTCCATTTAAGTCTTTTTTGAATTCCAATCTTATCTGACAAATAATCCTCACGGTAATCAGCATCTGTCAATCTAGGCTTTGGAGCAGTCTCATGACGCATATTCTTATCTTGTTCAAAATATTTTTTAATAAGAGGTCTATAATTTAAATATTCAAACCATCTACATCTATAACTCATTGTTGCTTCAAGCATTTCATTGCCCACTGTAAGTATGATGTCTCTTGCTGGCATACATCCAAACATACTTTCAGCTTCCCAATCTGGAGTAGAAATTTTTTGATTATGATTAAGTGGAACAGGTCGATCAACTTTAATTCCTCTTTTTTCCAACATTGATGCAAAATTGTTTAATAATTCATTTGCTTTATCAACTGTATCTTGAGTACGCGGGCCATGAGAACCTTTCATATCTGAGTCTTCAGGCACTTTAGCATCTAAAGCAGGTTCTGGTGCTGGTATACAGCAACCATCTGCTCTTCCAACAATAGCATGCTTGAGTGGATCCCATTCATTCCAGCTATTAACAATAACTTTATCTTTGCTCATGTTTCTAGATTAATTTAAAGCTATAAATCTTTTATTCCAACGCATTAATAAACTGTAATAAATTAATGAAATAAATAGAAAAAATCCTCCGACTATAGTGTAAGTATCTGGTACTTCATTTATGCCCAAGATAGGTAACCAAACCCAAAAAATTCCACCAATTACTTCAGTCAATGATAATAATGTTAATTCTGCAGCAGGAATGGCTTTTGAGCCAATAGAATATAAAATTAGTCCTAAGCAAACTAATGTTCCATGAAGAGAAAATAACGCTCCATTATAACTAGTTGAAAAGAATACTTGGTTTGAACTTAAAAGCATTATTGATGCAAAAACAAAACAAAAAAATCCTGAAAAAGCTACAGTTGTAAACTTTGGGGTCTCCGTTCTCCACCTAAGAGTGACAGAAAAAACAGAAAATCCAATTGATGAAAGCATTCCAAAAACAAAACCAACTACAGAATTAGATCCAGAACTTCCAAAGGCCATTGTTATTATTCCAATCGTTGCAATAAAAATAGATATCCAAACATTTAATGTAATCTTCTCTTTGAGAAATAAAAAAGCAAGAAGTGCAGTAAAAAAAGGCATTGCTGCTAAGCAAAGCAAAGTGATTGCAGCTGATGTATTAGTAATTGAGTAGATAAAACTTATCATCGCAATTCCTAATCCAGTTCCACCAATAATGCCTGAGTATCCCATTTTAAAATAATTTTTATAAAATTTTATCCCCTCTTCAAAAAAAAGATAAAGATTTAAAAGAATAAAAATTGTTAATCCTCTGCCAAAAATATACTGCCATGGCACTTGGTTAGGATTATCCATATATCTCACAACAAGAGGGCCAAAAGACCATAAAATTCCTGCAAACAAAACTACTGGAACTGCGATTTTTGGATTTTTTAATTCAAGCATCTGGGAAGATTAAATCTAAAAATTTATAACTACAACAAAAATGAGATAACTTTAATCTTAAATTTAACTTTTCCATTTAAAGTTGTGTTCAGCCTATTTCTATTCTTGATTGGTTTTTATTTGTCATGTAATTAAAAATTAATATGGATTTAGAAGTGCTAAGTATAGCTGCAAACACCGATAACAATAGAAATATTGAGAACCCGACACATGTCTCAAAGTTAAAAAATTCAGTGTGCGGGGATGAAATTAAAATAGAGCTTATATTAAAAAACGAAAAAATTTTAGACTTTGGGTATCTAGATAAGTCTTGTGTTTACTGCCAAGCCTCAGCTAGTTTGCTATCAAAAATTTCTATTAACAACCAAAAAAAGAAGCTTAACGACTTATGTGACAAGGCAGAATTATATTTTGATGACAATGTAAAAATTACTGAAAAAGAATGGGTTTCCTTGAAAAAATTGATCAAAAAGGAAAATGTTAATAAAAAAGATTGCATATTGTTACCTTTCAAAACCTTAAAAAAAATAGTATCAACTTAAGTTATGGGTAGTACAAAACAATCTATTTTAGCTGGCCTATTTTCAATAATTACTATTGGGATTTTAACTTTTTTAACTTACAGAACTGAGTTTGGAGTTTTCTTGTTAGCTTCATTTGGATCATCTATGGTTTTGCTATATGGATATCCTGAAAGTCCTTTTGCCCAACCAAAAAATGTTTTTTTTGGTCATTTAGTTACTGCAATAGTAGGTTTACTTTTTTTACATTTTGTTCCATTACCAATCTTTCTAACTATCCCTTTAGCTGTAGGATTTGGAGTTGGATTAATGATCTTATTAAATGTCACTCATCCACCAGCAGGCGGTAATCCCATAATAGTAATAATTGGAAGTGTTTCTTTTGATTACTTGCTAAGTCCTGTAATATCAGGATCAGTTATAATTATTATTTTTGCAATAATAGTTAACAAATTTATTTTGAAAAAGTCTTATCCAAGCCAAAAATAATTTTTTATGAAATTATAAAATTATTTTCAATAAGTAGACCTATTAATACTCCTATTGCTAATGCTATAATTAATTTCTTCTTATTCACTTTTTTAGTACTGGAGATTTTAAACTTTTGGTATCTGATGAAGATAATTTTGATCTCATACTTTGCTTAAGATTTTCCCAAAGCTTAGCCATTCCTAAAGGTTCATAAATCATAAATATTATCATCAATAGACCAAAAATTACCTGTTCGATTGATGAAATAATTGTAGCATCAATAGCTCCATGAAATACATTGTTTCCTAAAGCATTCAAAAGCACCGGGAAAAGCAAAATAAATGCAGCGCCTATAAAAGCACCATTAATAGTTCCAAGTCCCCCAAGGATGCACATAAATAAGATTTTAAAAGATAACTTAATATCAAAAGCAACTGGCTCTAAAGATTTTAGATAACAAAATGCAAAAAGAGCACCAGCTACACCACAATAAAATGCACTAATAGCAAATGCTTGAACTTTGGTTCTTAATAATGAAACCCCCATGGACTCAGCGGCAATATCCATATCTCTAACTGCCATCCAATTTCTGCCTGTACTTCCTCTTGCCATATTCATAGCTAACAAAGTTAAAATTGTGGTAACAGCCAAACATACAAAATACATAGCTAATGGAGTTGTAAGTGGTTTTCCTAAAATAACTATATCTTGGGCAGTTATAATTCCTGATGAGTCGTAGTTTTTAAACCAACCAAATTTATCTATCATCCATATAATAAAAAACTGCGAGGCTAATGTTGCTACCATCAGATAAATTCCTCTTACCTTTAAACTTGGTAGACCAAACAAAATTCCAAAAGCCGCAGCAATCAAACCTGACACTATTAGTGAGCCTACAAAACCAAGATCAGGCACTCGTAAAATAAGGTTAAACATAGCAAAAGCACCTGCGGCCATAAATCCAGCGGCACCCAAAGCTAATTGACCCGTATAACCCATTACAATTTGTTGTCCTATAGTAGCTAAAGCCAAGCAAAGCCAAGGAATTAATATAGAGGTGTACCAATATTCTGTTTTAATAAATGTAGGTATTATTAATACACTTAAAACCATACAAACAGCTAAGTTGATCAGGTCTTTTTTTGTGTAAGTCATAAAAATTGGTTTCATAAATTAAACTCTCCTGATAATTTTTTCTCCAAATAAACCTTCCGGTCTGTATAATAAAAAGAATATCGCTAATACATATGGAGCCCATCCTTCAATAGCTCCTCCAAAAAACGGTCCGATATAAACCTCTAATATTTTTTCTACTGCACCAATAATTAAACCTCCAATAATTGCTCCTGGAATAGACGAGAATCCACCTATAATTAAAACCGGCAAAGCTTTTAATGCAAGATCAACAAGAGCAAATTGAACACCAGCTCTTGCTCCCCACATCATTCCTGCTACTAAAGCTACAACCCCTGCAGCAGACCATACTAATAACATTATATGTTTTAAAGGAATTCCTATAGAACTTGCTGCACCTGCATCATCTGCAACAGCTCTTAAACCTAATCCAATTTTTGTATATTTAAACAATAAAAATAGACCAATAATCATTATTGCTGCAACTAACCCAGCAGTAATATCAAGTGCACTAATAAATAATTTTAAATTATCTGCAATCCATGGCACTGGAAAATCTCCTATGCCTAAATCTAATCTTCTTACTTCCACTCCCCATGCTGCTTGAGCAAGTCCTTCTAAAACATATCCTAAGCCAATTGTGGCCATTAATACTGTATCTTCGCTGGCATTCATTAAAGGTCTTAAAACCAATCTCTCAGTACATAAACCAACCACTACCATCAAAAGGGCTGCTAAAATAAAAGCGAATACAAAAGGTATATTGAAATCTTGCATGAAACCACAGAAAGCAAGAACTGAGAAAAAAACCATGGCTCCTTGTGAAAAGTTAAATGTTGCTGACGCTTTAAAAATAAGAACAAAGCCTAGAGCAACTAAAGAATACATTGTACCAGCAAGTAAACCGCCAACCAGAACTTCCATAAAAAATAGTAATTCATTTGCCATATTATAATCCTAGTGTTCCACTCCTAAGTAAGCATCTATTACTTTTTGGTTTGCCATTATTTCATCTGGTGTTCCATCACCAATAACCTTGCCGTAATCAAGCACAACAACTCTATCAGATATATCCATTACCACTCCCATATCATGCTCAATTAAAACCATTGTTGTACCAAGTTCATCATTTACCTTTAAAATAAATCTACACATATCTCTTTTTTCCTCAACATTCATTCCAGCCATTGGCTCATCCAATAGAATTATTGAGGAGTCTGTTGCAAGGGCTCTACCTAATTCAACTTTTTTTTGTAATCCATAAGGAAGTTTTCCAACTGGAGTATTTTTAATGTCTTCTATCTCTAAAAAACTTATTATTTCTTCTGACCTCTCTCTATTTAATTCTTCCTCTTTTTTAACTTTAGGAAGTTGTAAAGCTACCTCAAGGAAATTTGTTTTTGTGTGAAGTTTTCTACCTACTAGAATATTATCCAGTACTGACATTCTTTTAAAAAGAGCTAAGTTTTGAAACGTTCTAGATAGACCCATTTGAGCCATAATATTCGGGGTTATATTAGGCACTACTTGTCCTCTAAAAGATACAGTTCCTTGTTGAGGTTTATAAATTCCATTAATGCAATTTAACATTGAGCTTTTCCCGGCTCCATTAGGTCCAATAATTGCTCTAACTTCGTGCTCAAGTACGTTAAATGAAGTATCGGTAATAGCCTTAACACCTCCAAAAGCGAGTGAAATATTATTCACCTCTAAAATTGGTTTTCCTATTTTAAACTTTCTTTCGTATGCCATCTTTTAATTAATTTTTTTGTTTAAACTTTCCTCTTTAAGAACATCTCTAAAGTTTTTTCTACCTTTTTTTGATATGCCTAAGTATAATTCTTTTACTTTATCATTGTTTAATAAACTTTCCGCAGTCCCCTCGAGCATCACTTTTCCAGTTTCAATGATGTAACCATAATCAGAGTTTTTTAATGCAATATTAGTATTCTGTTCAGCAAGCAAAATACTAACTCCTTCTTTTTGATTTAACTCTTTTACAATATTAAAAATCTCAGCAACTAATTGAGGCGCTAGACCCATTGTTGGCTCGTCTAGTAACAACATTTTAGGTTTTGCCATCATTGCTCTTGCAACTGCAATCATTTGTTGTTCTCCGCCTGATGTAAATGCTGCTTGACTTTTTCTTCTTTCTTTTAATCTTAAAAAATAACCATAAATTTTCTCTAATTCTTGATCAATATCACCTTTAGATAATTTTCTTGAATAAGCTCCAGAGATAATATTTTCCTCAACAGTTAAATGACCAAAACATCTTCTGCCCTCTAATACTTGAACCATTCCAAGTCCAACCATTTGAGATGGGTTTTGTTTTTCTATTAAATTTCCATCATAATCTATTGAGCCTTTGGTAACTTTACCTCTTTCGGAAGCTAACATAGTTGAGACAGCTTTTAATGTTGTGCTTTTACCCGCTCCATTTGCTCCTAATAACGCAACTACTTTTCCTTTGGGAACTTTTAAAGAAACATCATGTAAAGCTAGAATAACGTTATCATACATTACCTCAATATTTTTTATATCAAGAATATCTACTGAATTATCACTCATTAATTTTTTACTTTAAATTTTATTTAAAGGGGGAGTTTAAATTGATTATCTAAACTCCCCCTTCAAAAGATATTAATTTATCTCTAAATTAATTATCCGCATTTTTTCGGTGTAATGTTGTTCTCTTTAGCAAACTTAGCTGCAGATGCCTCTACTAGACCTCTAATAAATGCAGGATCACCTGGAGCTTCCCAACCAGTTACCTGATTGAATTTTGTTCCATCCCACTGCATTACAGCAAATTTACCAGCACCTTCATGATTTGCACATGAAATAGCGAACGGAGCTAACATTCCTCCAACTCCAAGTTCAGTAAGTCTAGCTTCAGTCATGTTCAAAGCCTCATAACCATCTCTAAACTCAGCACCAGTTACTGCTTTACCAACTTTATTATGCATCTTTTGAGCATTTCTTAACGCCTCAATCCACATAACTGCAGCACCTAGTCCCCTATTCCAATAAACTGAACCAATCCTATTAGGATCAGCTAAGTTACCTTTTCCGGCACCATATACTTTGTCTTTGATGTCTTTAACTAATGGATATTCTCCAGGTAAAGCATTTGCAACAGCATAAGTTCCCTTAGCTGCATCACCCGCTGGATACATATCCTCCTCGGCAGCGCCGAATGTTACATACATCATTCTATCTCTTGGAAAATTAATTCTAGCAGCATTGGTCATTGCTGTTGAATTCATTCCAGAACCTGCTCCCCAGAAAGTAACCCAATCAGGATTTTCTCTTCTGATTTGCAGCCACTGAGATTGTTGTTCTAGACCTGGAGGCGGAATTGAAATTTCAACTAATTTCATTCCCCAGTCAGAAGTTATTTTTCTCATTGCTGGTAATGGCTCTCTACCGTAAGCAGAGTCAATGTGTAAGTGAACGATTTTTTTACCTTTCATCTTATCAATTCCGCCTTCGATTTCTGCCATAAATTTTAATTTAACGGCTATTTGTGACCAGTAGTGACTTGCAGCATTAAATACCCAAGGCCATACTCTTCCATCAGCACCGTCAGTTCTTCCATAACCATATTGAGCTAAAACAACATTGTCTTTTGCCATACGGTTAATAACTGCATATGCTCCTGGTGTTCCTAAAGTATCAAACACAACTATTCTTTGACCATCTTTTTCAAGTAGTCTTTGGTAACACTCAACTGTTTTCACAGCGTTGTACTCAGTTTCACATTCTTGCCATGTAAGCATGACTCCATTCACTCCGCCTGTCATATTGACATAATTCATATAGTCAATCTGAGCCCCATAGTAACCAGTCCCCATTGCTGAATAAGGTCCAACACGGCTACTAGCTACAGGAAAGTATTGAGTTTCTGCTCCAAATACTTTTTGAGGTAAAGCGAGTGAAGAAAATAAAGCTACAACTACTGTGAAAGTAGATGCAAGCCTTTTTAACATTCTTGTTAACATTTCTATCCCTCTTAATTAAGTTAATGATTAAGTTAATCACATGCCTAAGGTTTGTGCAAATTTTAATCATACCAATTCGCATCCAAATGTCAGATTACAACCTTAAGATGAAATAAACCATAAGTTGAAATAAATTGTACTTATTAAAATTATTTCCATCTTTTTATAAATAATTCTATTTATAGCGGAAGCTTAAGAGTCAACTAACTGATTTTACCTAATATTTTCACATTCAATCAAGAAGAAGTTCAATAATTTTTTTATAATGAAAGTGTCTCCTTTGATTAATTAGTAAGTCATTTAATAATTAATATCTTTAGAATGAATATTCATAAATTTATTTTTAAAGAGACTAATCCATGTCAAAAATAATTCATTGCTTGGGATCCTAAAATAATGTTAGATGCGATTAATAAATATATAAATATACAGGAGATTAAATGAAGATATTATGCGTATTATATGATGATCCAAAAGGTGGAATGCCTAAATCATATGCACTTTCAGAATTACCTAAAATAGAGAAATATCCAGATGGAATGACTTTACCATCCCCTAAAGGAAGAGATTACACTCCAGGACAATTGCTAGGATGTGTATCAGGTGAACTTGGATTAAGAAAATTTTTAGAGAGCAACGGTCATGAATTAGTGGTTACTAATAGTAAAGATGGTGATGGATGTGAAGCTGACAAACATATTGTTGACGCTGACATTGTTATTTCTCAACCTTTCTTTCCATATTATTTAACAAAAGAGAGAATTGCTAAAGCAAAAAATCTTAAGATGGCTATTACAGCTGGAATTGGTTCAGATCACGTTGATTTGCAAGCTGCAATGGATAATAAAATTGATGTTGTAGAAGTAACTTATTGTAATTCTCGATCTGTCGCTGAACATATCGTTATGATGATTGTTTCAATGGTAAGAGATTACCACAATCAACATAGAATCGTTAATGAAGGTGGTTGGAATATTGCAGATGCAGTACAAAGATCGTACGATGTTGAAGGAATGCACATTGGAACAGTTGCTGCAGGACGTATTGGTTTAGATGCATTAAGAAAAATGAAACCGTTTGATGTTCATTTGCATTATTTTGATAGACATAAACTACCTGACAGTGTTGAAAAAGAATTGAACCTTACATTTCATGAGTCTGTAGAATCAATGGTCAAAGTTTGTGATGTGGTGACAATTAATTGTCCTTTGCACCCTGAAACTGAGAACTTATTTGATGATGCAATGATAAGTAAAATGAAAAAAGGTGCTTACATTGTAAATACTGCAAGAGGAAAAATCTGTAATCGTGATGCAATCGCAAAAGCATTAAAGAGTGGTCAATTAAGTGGATATGCTGGAGATGTATGGTTTCCTCAACCAGCACCTAATGATCATGTATGGAGAACTATGCCTCATCATGGTATGACACCTCATACTTCTGGCACATCTTTGACAGCTCAATCAAGATATGCTGATGGAGTTAGAGAAATACTAGAATGTTTCTTCGAAGGTAAAGAAATTAGAAATCAATATTTGATTGTAAAAGATGGTCAGTTAGCTGGTATGGGTGCTCACTCATACAGTAAAGGGTCAGCTACTGGGGGATCCGAAGAAGCAGCAAAATACAAAAAAAAATAATTTTAAATATAATTAATAAAGGTGGCTACTTATAAGTAGCTACCTTAAAAATCTGGACTTATCATAACGAATTTGTTTATGATAATTAATGAAGTATTTTTTCATAATTTTCTTTTTTTTTATTAATTTAAATTTTTCATATTCTGCTCAAAAAAATAAGGCATATTTCGCTGGGGGATGTTTTTGGTGTGTTGAAGAGTCATTTGAAAAATTAAAAGGCGTAGAAGAGGTAATTTCTGGTTATTCTGGAGGTATTACTGAAAACCCTACCTACAAAGAAGTTACGTATGGAAATACTGGTCACTTTGAAGTTGTAGAAATAATATATGATAAAAAAGTTATTTCATTTGAGGAGTTACTAGAAAATTTTTGGGTTAATATTGATCCATTTGATGCTTACGGTCAATTTTGTGACAAAGGATATAGTTACAGATCAGTTGCATTCTATCAAAATGAAGAAGAAAAAAAATTAATAGAAAAAGACATAAAAGATTTACAAAATAAATTTAACAAAAAAGTTGTTACATACATTAGGAATTTTGAAAAATTTTATAAGGCGGAAGAATACCATCAAGATTTTTATAAGATTAAATTAGAAAGATATCTTAGATATAAAAAAGCGTGTGGAAGAGAGGAATTGTTAAAAAGAATCTGGAGTCAATAAACTTTATGAAGAATAATATGAATTGGAATTTCGATAACTCTTATTCAAGATTGTCTGATGTATTTAAAGAACATATTGAACCTATTGCCGTAAAAAACCCTGAGTTAGTTTTAATGAATAAAGATTTAGTTGAAGAATTAAACTTGGACTTTTCCAAAATCGACAAAAATGAATTAGCAGCTTTATTCACTGGTAATATTCTTCCAGAGGGGAGTAATGCTATTGCTCAAGCTTATGCTGGTCACCAATTCGGACATTTCACAATGTTAGGAGATGGAAGAGCAGTTTTAATAGGAGAGCATTTAACAAAAAATAATGAGAGATACGATATTCAATTTAAAGGATCAGGTAAAACAGCATTTTCAAGAAATGGTGACGGCAGAGCTGCACTGGGTCCAATGTTAAGAGAATATATAATTAGTGAAGCGATGCATCACCTAAATATTCCATCAACAAGGAGTTTAGCAGTAGCTAAAACAGGTGAGGAAATAATGCGAGAGACTCCATTGCAAGGTGCTATCTTAACGAGAGTAGCTTCAAGTCATATTAGAGTTGGAACTTTTCAATATGTTGCAGCACGTGATAAAAAAGATGAGTTAGAAATTTTACTTAATTATGTGATTAAAAGACATTATCCAAAACTAATAAATTCAAACAATAAAGCTTTAGACCTTTTGAACGTGCTTATAGATAAACAAATTGATCTTGTAGTTAATTGGATGCGTGTTGGATTTATTCATGGTGTTATGAATACTGATAACATGACAATTTCTGGTGAGACAATCGATTATGGTCCATGTGCATTCATGGATACCTATGACCCAAAAACAGTTTTTAGCTCAATTGATAGAGTGGGAAGATATGCTTATTGTAATCAACCAGCTATTACAAAATGGAATCTTTCAAGATTTGCTGAGTGTTTAATCCCTTTAATTGATCAAGATGAGGATAAGGCGATTAAAAGTGCAACAGAGTTAATTGATACTTTTGGCAAAAAATATGAGGAAAAATGGCTGAATATGATGAGAAATAAACTTGGATTATCAGGTGAGGATAACAAAGATAAATTTTTGATTGTTGATTTGCTCACTTGGATGCATCAAAATAAAGTAGACTACACAAATACCTTTTGTCATTTGATGAAACTTAGAGACTATGATGATGATATATATACAGATAATAATTTTCAAAACTGGAAAAAAAATTGGCAAGAGAGATTAAAATTAAATAATGATACTTCAGAAAATTATATAAATTTAATGAGAAGTGTTAATCCTCTTTTAATACCAAGAAATCATAAAATTGAGGAGTTGTTAGAAAAAGCTAACAACAACAATCTTGACTCATTTAATAAGCTTTTAGAAATTTTAAAGAAACCATATACACTGCAAGAAAACATTTCAGATTATCTGAAAATGGACACCTCTTTCAAAGATTACAAAACTTTTTGTGGTACTTAACTTTATTAATTAATTAGAAAATTTTTTCCAATTTTCGACTGGAGGGACTAAATGTTCAAGTGTTGATGAGTCTTTTGCTAAAAATACTATATCTGCTGATATTGATATCCTTTCAGAATTAGACTTTCCTTGTTCTGTGCCATGAATTGTTTTTGAGGGAAATATCAACAGATCATCTTCTTTAGTATCAAATACAACTTTACTTGAATTTAAAATATCTCGCTTTTTAAAAATATTTTCTTTTGCTAATGATCTTGAGTCGAATAATTGAGGAATAAATTCATTATGCTTAGAAGTATCAAAAAACATGATTTTAGCATCGTTTTTTTGTTTCTTTAAATAAAATGCAATGGAAAGATGCGACTGATCATGTGAATGATTATCAATATGTTCAGTTTTTTTTGAAATTGTTGCCCACGATCTTTGAAAATAAAGATCAAGCTTTGTATGGTTTACTGATAAACTTTCTAAATATTCTAAAATACAATTATTAATTTGAATAAATAAATTTTTAAATTTTAGATTATTGTGCAAATACTCAAATCCTTGAGTATCTCCTGTCCAAGCTCCTGTTGCAGATTTATAATCTAAATTTTTACTTTTTTTTTCCATTAATCTAACTTCTTCAATCATTTCATTTTTTTCATTTTCTGAAAGCGAGAGTGTCGACTTATAGACTGTGAGAGGAAAAAAATTAAAAATTTTTTGCATTTAGAATTTTTTATAGCACGTAAGGTTCTGGTCTTGCTTTTGCACCTAATACTCTTTCTACTGCCATATTTGAAATATCAATCGATTGATAAGCGCCTGTTGTAATTAGTTCTGTTAAAGCTCTACCAATTCCTGGTGCTTGCATCAATCCTCTTCCCGTAAAGCCAGTTGCTAAGTATACGTTTTCAAATTTAGGATGTTTTCCGACAACAGCATTATTATCTAATCTATTACAATCATAATAACCTGCCCAACCACCAGTTAACTTCAATTCTTCAAATGCAGTAATTCTTTTAGCTAAAGCGGGCCAAACCAATTCCTCAAAATCATCCCAAGCTGGTTCGAGATCTGTGGCATCAAAAACTGATTTTGGTGAACCAGCTAAATACTCTTTACCCTCAGGTCTCCAATAAACTCCTGTTGTTAAATCTCCAGTTAATGGCATTTCAGGAATATGTTTTGGACACTTAACTCTAAAGACTGTGTGCTTTTGAGGCTCAACTGGAATATCTTCCAATAATTCTTTTGTCCAACATCCAGCAGCAGAAACTATTGTTTTAGCATTAATTTCCGATAAAGATTTAACTTCACCTTTAACAAATTCTGCACCTTGCTCTATTGCTTTACTTTTTAATGCTGTGTGAAAAAGGAAAGGATCAATCCATCCTTCACTTTTATTGTCAGTAAATGTAGCAGTTTCTATTCCTTCTTTATTAATGTAGGGAAAAAATTTATCTAATTCAGAACCTTTAATATTCTTAGTACCTGCCTCACAGGCTTTGTGATTTTCTAGAGCCTTATATTGTTCCTCAGCATGTTCTGGGCCAAACATTAATAAATATCCATTTGGAACCATGCTTGCCGTAGGATTGGGATTTTTTTCAGTTTTAAGTAATTCTGGTATTTGAAAAATAAATTCTCTAGCAAACTTTCCTAACAGAATATTTTCGGTTTGAAAAAATTGCCTTCTAAAACCTCCTAACGAAAGAGGAAAAGAAGCTGATTTATAAGTTGGGTCTCTTTCAATTACTTTTACTTTTCTTCCCTCTTTGGATAGAAAATAAGCTGTCGCTGCACCAATAATTCCACCACCGACTATTACAATATCATCCATTTAATTTAATACCAACAGGTTATAATTAAGAATTAATGCATAGAAACACCAAAGTAAATATGGAATCATTAAGTAAAAACTTACAAAATTGACACGTTTAAATCTAATAATCAGGACTATTATGAAAGTTATCAAAATAACAAGAACAACCAATGCAAAAAATATTTGATGTAATCCAAAAAAAATAATACTCCAAGTTGCATTTAAAACTATATGTATAAAATAAATGTAAATTGTATTTACATCTCTTTTTTTACTGTGCCAAAAGAACCAAATAGCTAATGTCATCATCACATAAAGTGTTGTCCAAACGGGTGCAAATATCCAATCTGGTGGATTATAATTTGATTTCACAAGACTAGAATACCAAGGTTCTTTAAAGCTAATTGAGACTAAACCTGCAATAAATGACGCGGAAAAAGTGATTATAAAAAAAAGAATTAATGATAAAAATTTATTTTTTAACATATAAGTATTATACATCTTTATAAAATGAATAAAAAAACTATTTGGATAACTGGTGGAAGTACTGGAATTGGAAAAGCTTTAGCTATAAAATTTGCTAATGAAGGATGGAATGTTGCAATTTCTGCAAGACGTGAGCAATTATTAGAGGAAATTTCAAATAATTATGAAAATATAAGTTCATTTCCATTAGATGTTACCAATAAATCAAATTGTAAAGAAGTTTTTAATCAAATAATAAATAAATTTCAAAACTTAGATATTTGTTTTTTTTCTACGGGAACTTGGGATCCAAAAAAAGAAAAAGATATTGATGTAGAGCAAATTGAAAATGTTTTTAATGTCAATTTTTTTGGAACTTTAAATAGTATTAAAGCAGTAGAAGAATACTTTAAAAATAAAAAAGATGGAACAATTACTATTGTTTCATCAATTGCTGGTTACCGAGGATTACCTAATTCAACAGGATATGGACCATCAAAATCAGCTTTAAATAATCTTGCTGAAAGTTTATATTTTGATTTTGGAAGATCAAATGTACGTGTATGTTTAGTTTCACCAGGTTTTATTAAAACTCCGATGACTGATAAAAATGATTTCAAAATGCCTTTTTTGAAAACACCTGAATACGCAGCAGAAAAAATTTACGATGGTTTGGTAAATACAAATTCTTTTGAGATTCATTTTCCAAAATCTTTAACAATGATTTTAAAAATTTTGAGTTTTTTACCAAATAAAATTTATTTCGGATTAATTGGAAAACTCACCAAATATCAGAAAAAATAATTAACTTCAAAAATGTTAAAATATTCAAGGGGAGCGCTTATGGGATAGTCCTTAAAAACCGGGAGCTAAAGATGGCTAAGAAGGACTATCTAAACTAGTATATCAAAACTTAAAAAAAATTGCATTAAAGATTTTTTTGAATTTAAAGGATTTATGAAAAAAAAAGGTCACAGGCCAATCACCCGAGTCAAAAATCCAGAGCCAAATATCGAAGATCCAGATTGGGTCATTTGGGCTGCCTGGGCAGATCGTATCACTTTTGAGGAAATTGAGAAAAAAACTGGGTATAAGGAGTCTGATGTTATCAAAATAATGAGAAGGTCAATTAAACCTTCTTCATTTAGATTGTGGAGAAAAAGAGTAAATCAAAAAAGTATCAAACATAGAAAGAAATTTGAATATTCTAGAAAACTAATTACTAGTAAATTGAAAAAAGGTGACTATCTTTGAGGTATGAAAAATATTGTGATTTATACAGGACCATTTTGTAATTATTGTGATGCTGCAAAAAGATTACTTACTCGAAATAATGCTCCCTTTAAAGAAATTAATATTGCAGCAGTTGATGGTGCAATGGATGAGATGATTAAAAAAGCGAACGGCAAAAGAACTATCCCGCAAATTTTTTTTGATGACCAGCATATTGGTGGCTATGATGAAGTCAGGGCTTTAGAAAAAGAAAATAAACTTCAAGATTTACTGAAATAACTAATCTTTTACAAATACAACTGTTAATTCTGCAACTTTTATCCCAAATTTAGTCATTGTTGCACGGTTTATAGCAACTCGATCATCCTGTTTAAAGATCCAATCATCAAAAGTAATTTTCATTTCTTTTCCTTTGACTGGAACTAACAAAACATATTCAAATTTAAAAGCAGGACCATAAGAATACCCTTTTGCTTTTCCTACAACATCTCCTGCTGTGCCTTCGTAATTGTTGTCATCAATTTTTGTTATTTGCCATTGTCGTGTTTGTATTTCACCATCATCCCAATTAAATTTTTCATCAAGTATTAATTTTTTTCCGTCCCATTGACCATTTAAGTCAGCAGAAAACTGTCTAGTTACTTTTCCAGATCTATTTTGAAGTACACCCCAAGCTTTTACATTACCAGATAAGTAATTCTCAATTATAAGTCTTGGCTCTTTATTTTTAAAATCTTCTGGTTTCATTGCACTATTTTGTGAACAGTTTGTAGTTAAGAAAAGAAAAATTATCAATAAAATTGATTTAATATTTATAATTTTGATCATAAGTGCACCATAGTTCTATTTATTTTGAAGTGAAAATTGAATTAAATCAATATTTTTTGATTTAAATCCTGCCTCACAATACGAGAGATAAAATTCCCACATTCTTTTAAAAGTTAAATCAAATCCTTGTTTTTTAATTAAATCCCATTTCTTATTAAATTCATTTTTCCACATAAATAATGTATTAGAATAATGATCAGCATAAGAATCATAAGATTTAATAGTTAAACCATTTTCGGAAACGTACTTATTAATAATTCCTTTGCTTGGTAAAAATCCTCCAGGAAAAATATATTTTTGAATAAAATCTTGTTTAGTTTTATATCTATCAAACATACTGTCATCTATAGTGATAGCTTGTATAGCTGCTCTTCCATCATTTGATAGATTATTTTTGATCGCTTTAAAATAACTTTCTAGATAGTTTTGACCAACAGCCTCTATCATTTCAATTGATGCTATTGAGTTATATTTTTCTTTTAAATCTCTGTAATCTTTTATTTCAATATTTACTTTTTCATTCAAGCCACACTCATGGATTCTTTTTTTTGCATATTCAAACTGTTTTTTTGAAATGGTGATACAGTCTAATTTTACATCATATTTTTTACCTAAATATTCAGCAAAACCACCCCAACCACATCCGATTTCTAAAATCTTATCTCCATTATTTGGTTTTATTAAATCGATTAGTTTTTGATATTTATTATTTTGAGCATTTGATAGATCTTTATTTCGCTCATCAAATATTGCGCTTGAATAGGTTAAGGTCTTATCGAGCCAAAGAGCAAAAAATTCATTTCCTAAATCATAATGTTTTGAAATATTTTCTTTACTTCTTACTCTAGTATTTTTTACGAACTTATTCTTTAAGTAATTAATAATTGGAAAATCTAGTAAACCAGAAAATTTATATATTATTTTTATATTCCTTGCAGTGATCTCAATTAAATTAGATAAATTATCAGTCTCAAATTCGTCCTTCATATAAGACTCTGCAAAGCTAACACTTCCACCTTTAATTAAATTAAAAGTAAAATTAGGTTTTTTGATTTTCAGAATTGCTTTGAGGGGACTTTGTGAGTTACCGAATTTTAAAAGTTCTCCATTATATTTTGTTATTTCTAAATAACCATATTCAATATCTTTTAATATTTTAAAAACTATTTTGTCAGAAAGATTATATAAACTCATTAATTCTCAAAACTAATATTATTTTTAATTTTAAATTTTTTTTTAATAAACTTTATTCCTTTGATCCATAATTTAAACGCTTCAAAATGTATCGCAGATATAATCTTAAATGTCATTAATGGATGTTTTAAGTAAGATTTTAATAGTTCTTTACTATTAAAATCAACTCTTTTTCCATCTTGTGATGCGAATAAAATCTTTTCATTAAATTGATATTGATCAATTACAACTGAAATTTTCTCTGAAGGTCTTAAAATTCTAAAAAAATAATTACAATTCATCTCAATAAATGGAGATACATGAAATTTTTTAGAACAATTATGTTGTAAAAGATTATTATTTTTAGCCTTAAAAACATAAGTATGTTGTTCTCCAAAAGTATTTTTTACTTCATATAGTATTGAAATTAGATTTTCATTGTGATCATAAACAAAAAAGACGCTCAATGGGTTGAATACATATCCAAAAATT
Source organism: uncultured Pelagibacteraceae bacterium (assembly GCA_902594395.1). Taxonomy (GTDB): domain Bacteria; phylum Pseudomonadota; class Alphaproteobacteria; order Pelagibacterales; family Pelagibacteraceae; genus Pelagibacter. The sequence goes on along the minus strand of CACJLZ010000001.1, from coordinate 61,200 downwards.
CTTGGATAACATAATAATTTTATCTTTATATTTTCTGAATTTATATTGTTTTCTATTAAATTTTTTTTTACCCAATCAATCAATGATGAACCATCTCTATCACCATGATCTTTGTCAAAAAAACTTATCAGATTGAAACTATTATACGAAAAAAAACTGATTTTTTTATTTAAATAATTTAAATCGGACAAGTCAATTAGTAATGAAAATACATTATATTTAAAGAAATGTATTTTTGGCTTGAATCTTTTGTGAATTACTGTTCCATTATAAATTGAACTAGTCATCAAGGTTTTTTAACATTTCAATAGATGATTTTATTCCATCTTCATGAAAACCGTAACCAAAATAACTGCCACAAAAAAGAATATTTCTTTTATTTTGCAAATTTTTAAGCTTACTTTGATAATTTAAAGCAGATTGATCAAAATATGGATGGGTAAATTTTACCTTTTTTAAAATTTTAGTCTCATCAATTTCAGAATAGGGGTTGAGTGTAAGGAATATATTTTTTTCACACTCTAAATTTTGAAGTAAATTTAACCAGTAGGTGATTGAGTTTTTTTCAATTTCATTTTCCTTCATAGATGAGTTCCAAGAACACCATGCATTCTTATTTCTAGGCATTACTGACTCATCGGTATGTATATAAGCAAAATTTTCTTTATAATTAAAATTAGATAAAATTTCATTTTCTTGATCGGTTGGGTTTTCAATCATTGACAGGGCTTGATCAGCATGTGTTGCGATGATTACTTTATCGTAATCAAAAAATTCATTTTTTCCACCGTAATACAAATCAATACCGTTTGTTTTACTAATGATCTTATTAACTTTATAATTCTTAAAATATTCGCCACTAATTTTTGAAAGAATTGTTTTTACATAAGACCTGCTTCTATTGGAAACTGTGTACCATTGTGGTCTATCTTTGAATTTAAACAATCCATGATTTTGAAAAAATTTTAAAAAAAATTTCAAAGGCATTTTGTTTGCCGCATATGGTGGCATAGACCAGATTGCTGACACCATAGGTATTAAATGATAATTGATAAATTCTTTAGAAAGATTATTTTTAACCAAATAATCACCTAATGTTATTTCCTCATTTAAAGTATTAAGTTTCTCGGATTTTTTATAAAATTTTATGATATCAAAAAACATTTTCAAAAATCTAAAATTAAATAAATTCATTTTATTAGAAAAAATTCCGCTCAATCCTTTACCACAATATTCAAAATTTGAATTTTCTACCGATACAGAAAAAGACATATCGCTTTTTTCAATTTCAATTTTATTTTCCTTAAAAAAATTAATCAAATTTGGATAAGTTTTAAAGTTAAATACGATGAAACCTATATCCACCGGAACTTTTTTGGTTCCAACCATTAAATCAATTGTGTGAGAATGACCACCAAAGTGGTCTTCTTTTTCAAATAAATCTACATGATTTTTTTTTGAGAGATAATAAGCAGCACTTAGTCCTGAAATGCCTGACCCAACTACAGCAATTTTCATCAATAATTATGCTGCATCTTCTTTAAACTCGTCCATGCTTGGACATGTACAGAAAATATTTTTATCACCATAAACATTATCTACTCTAGCTACTGGTGGCCAAAATTTATTTATTTTTAAAAATTTAGCTGGATAAGCAGCTTGTTCTCTAGAATATTTATGTGTCCAATTATCAGAAGCTAGCTCAGTGTCAGTATGAGGAGCATTTTTGATTGGATTATCAACTTTATCAAATTTACCAGTGTTAATAAGATCTATTTCTTGTTTAATCTTAATTAGCGTATCACAAAACCTGTCTAGCTCTGGCAAGTTTTCACTTTCTGTAGGTTCAATCATCATTGTTCCAGCTACAGGCCAAGACATTGTTGGTGCATGAAAACCAAAATCAATTAATCTTTTTGCAATATCTTCCTCTGTAATACCTGTTTCTGATTTAATCGATCTAATATCAATTATGCATTCATGTGCAACATTGCCATTAGAACCTTTATACAAGATTGGATAATGATCTTTAAGTCTTTCAGCAATATAATTTGCATTTAGTATTGCAACTTTTGATGCAAGTTTTAATCCCTCAGATCCCATCATTTTAATGTACATCCAGGAAATTGACAAAATACTTGAGCTTCCCCATGGAGCAGCGGACACAGCCCCAATTCCTGTTGCGGGACCACAATCTTTAACAACTGGATGATTAGGTAGATAAACTTGAAGATGTTTTTTACATGCAATAGGGCCCATGCCTGGTCCACCTCCGCCGTGGGGTATACAAAATGTTTTATGTAAATTTATATGACAAACATCAGGACCAAAGTTTCCAGGTTTAGCAATACCAACTAATGCATTCAAATTTGCTCCATCCATATAAACTTGCCCACCATGTTTATGAATCAGTTCGCATATATCCATAATCTTTTCTTCAAATACTCCATGAGTAGATGGGTATGTGACCATTAAAGCTCCTAAATTTTCAGAGTGAAGCTCAGCTTTTTTCTTTAAATCATCAAAATCTACGTTACCTTCTTTATCACAATTAACGACAACTACTTTCATTCCAACCATTTGTGCGCTTGCAGGATTTGTTCCGTGTGCTGAACTTGGTATTAAACATATATTTCTATTTTCATCACCTCTATCTAAATGATATTTTCTAATTACCATCAATCCTGCATATTCACCTTGAGCACCGGCATTTGGTTGAAGTGAAACTCCTGAAAAACCAGTAATTGATCTCAGCCAATTTTTTAGATCTGTGAACAATGTTCGATACCCCTCCATTTGCTCAATAGGAACAAAGGGATGAGGCTCAGCTAATTCTCTCCATGAGATAGGTATCATTTCTGCAGTAGCATTTAATTTCATTGTGCACGAGCCTAAAGCTATCATAGTTCTATTAAGTGCTATATCCTTATCCTCTAACTTTTTCAGATATCTAAGCATTTCTGTCTCAGAACGATATGAGTTAAAAACAGGATGTTCTAAATATTTAGAAGTTCTCAATAAACTTTTCGGTAAATTGGGTAAACTTACTGTTGGATCTTCTTTTTTTATAGACTCCGCTGCATTAAAAATTTTTAATAGTTGATTTACTCTGTAAACATTTTTTTTCTCATCAAAAGAAACTGCAAGCGTTTCAGAGTTTACTTTTCGAATATTAACTTTTTGATTTAAAGCATTTTTATAAATTTGATCAGTCTTTTCTTTGGTAATAATAGTGACAGTATCAAAAAAGTAATCAGAGTATATTTCATATCCAGATTGTTTTATTTTATCAGCAAAATTTTTTGCTAATTGAGAAACTCTCTCAGAAATTTTCATAATTCCTTCTGGACCGTGATAAATGGCATAGGCTGCAGATACTATGGCTAACAATGCCTGAGCAGTGCAAATGTTACTTGTAGCTTTGTCTCTTCTAATATGTTGTTCTCTAGTTTGTAGAGACAATCTATAAGCCTTGTTTCCATGTCTATCTACTGAAACACCAACTATTCTACCTGGCATAGATCTCTTAAATTCATCTTTTGTTGCAAAAAATGCTGCATGTGGTCCTCCATAACCCATCGGAATACCAAATCTTTGTGAACTGCCAACTGCAATATCAGCCCCAAGTTCCCTTGGCGTTTTAATCTTAGCAAGCGCTAAAAGATCACAAGCTAAAATAGCTTTACCATTTTTCTTATGAATTTTGCTTATTGCCTCGCTTGGATCTTTAATATCTCCTAAAGTTCCAGGATACTGTAATATTCCACAAACTATATCCTCTTTTAATTGTTCTAAAACTTTATCTTCATTTCCAACAAGAACTTTGAGACCCATAGGCTCTGCTCTAGTTCTTATAACCTCAATAGTTTGAGGGTGACAATTTTCTGAGACAAAAACCAAATTACTATCACTTTTATCAAGTCTATAACTTAAACCCATAGCTTCTGCTGCAGCTGTACCCTCATCCAATAAAGATGCATTTGCAATATCCATTCCTGTAAAGTCAACAATCATTTGTTGGAAATTTAAAAGCATTTCCAATCTTCCTTGTGCTACTTCTGGTTGATAAGGCGTATATGATGTGTACCAGCCTGGATTTTCCAATATATTTCTTAAAATTACGTAAGGTGTGTATGTACCATAATAACCCATGCCAATAAAATTTGAGTAAATTTCATTTTTTTTAGAAATTGCTTTTAATTTTCTTAATGCTTCGTATTCTGAATTAGACTCACCAATATTAAGTTCACCCTTAAACTGTATTTTTTCTGGAACAGTACTATTAATTAAATCATCTAATGATTTATAATTTAATTTTTTTAACATTTTAGATTGATCATCTTCAGATGGACCAATGTGTCTTTTTATAAAATCTTTTTCAGAATTATGTAACATTAGGAATTATTCTCCTTTGCAAATTTATCATAGTCATCTTTGTTCATTAAAGAGTCCATTTCAGATTTATCTTTTATTTTTAATTTGAAGAACCAAGCAGAATTTTCAGGGTCTTGATTTATTTTGGATGGATCATCTACAATTTCTTGATTTGTATCAACAACTTCACCACTAACTGGAGTATAAACATCACTTGCAGCTTTAGTAGACTCAACAACTCCTGCAGTGCCATCTTTTTCAACATTAGAACCTTTCTCAGGTAGCTCAGCAAACACAATATCTCCTAGCATTTCTGTTGCATGCTTTGTTATGCCGATTGTTGCAACATCACCCTCTAATTTTATCCATTCATGCTCTTTAGAATATTTTACTTCACTCATTAATTTGCTCCTTTTACGTAACTTTTTTTATAAAATGGTAGGCTACAAATGTTTGCTGCATATTTTTTGCCCCTCACCTCTAAAAATACTTTAGTATTTTTTTTTGAAAATTCATTTTCTACATATCCCATTGCTACAGGGCCATTTACACTAGGTCCATATGTACCACTAGTAATCTCTCCAATATGGACATCTAATTGATTAAATATTTTTGTTTTTTCTCTAGCAATTATTCTTCCCTCAGGTTTAATCCCAACTCTTATTTTGGTGACACCATCATTCAATTGTTTAATAATGATGTCTGAACCAATAAAGTCACCTTTAGATATTCTTTCTTTTGAAATTGCCCATTTCAAATTCGCTTCAACTGGAGTTTTATTTTTATCAAGGTCATGACCATACAAGCATAAGCCAGCTTCTAATCTTAAAGTATCTCTTGCTCCTAGCCCTACCAATTTAGATCCTTTATCAATTAATTCTCTTGTCAATTTATCTGCAAAGTTATTTGGAACCGATATCTCAAAACCATCTTCACCTGTATATCCGGATCGAGTAATGTATACTTTCTGATTTTCGAATACGAACCAGTTTCCAGACATAAAATTTAAATCTTTTACTCCATCAACAACATCATTTAAGATTTGTGATGATTTTGGTCCCTGAATTGCTATTAAAGATCTATTTTCATCCAAAACCATTTTGTACTTTTTGTTTAATAGTTCCTTTAATATTTTAAAATCATTGTCTTTACATGCTGCATTTAGAATTATTAAAAAACCTTCATCAATTTTTGTAATGATTAAATCATCTTGTATCCCAGCATCTTTATCCATTAAGAAGCTGTATTTAGAATGATTTAATTTCAAATTTTTTAAATCTAATGGAAAAATTTTTTCTAAATCTCCAATTAATTCATCGCCACCATATATAAATAATTGACCCATATGTGAAACATCAAAAATACCAGAGTGATTTCTTGTGAATTTATGCTCCTCTACAATACCTTCAGAATATTGGATTGGCATCTGATAACCTGCAAATTCAACAAACTTTGCGTTACAATCTTGATGTAATTTGTAAAGCGATGTTTTTTTTGTTTCCATATTAACTCATTATACCCATCTGTATATTTGCCTGAGAGTTTTGCTCCTTCGGCGAGAATTAAATCTCTTTCCAGAGTTAATATGTTACGGTCCTTTTTGCCTGAGAGATTCCTGGGTAGTTGCTCCTTCGGCGCTACGATTATCTGTAGTCTCTCCCGTGAATCAATAATCCTATAAGTAACTTAAAATGTCAATTAGAAACGATTGCCTTTGGTTTTTTTAAAAGCGTATAAAACTGCAGTAATACAGCAAAAAGTATTATTGCTCCTCCTATCAACCCATATAATGATGGTATTTCGTTTACAAAAAGAAAAGCCCAAATAGGACCAAGAACGGATTCGGATAGCATGATTATTCCAACCATCGCAGAAGGAGTTGTTCTTGCACCAATTGTTATAAATATAAAACCAAAACCTATTTGAAAAAATCCTGCTAAAAAACCTAAAAAAATATCATGAGGTGAAATCATTATTGTAGGTGAAAGTGATAAACCAATAAGACATGAACTTATCCCTGCAACAAACTGTGCTGGGACCATATCAACTGATGGAAATTTTCTAACGATCATTATCAAAACTGCAAAAGTAATTGGCATTGTGAAAGCTGCTAAATTTCCAGATAATTCTCCTGGAGATAATGAATTTCCAACCATTAACAGCACTCCAGACATTGCTAAAATAATTGAGATTAACGTAATTAAATTAATTTTTTCTTTTAAAAAAAAGAAACCAAATATAGCTAAAAATAAGATTTGAAGTGATATTATGAAATTAGTATTAGCAACAGTGGTGTTATACATGGCAAATACATAACCACAGAAACCAATAGATAATATTAATCCACCAATAAAACCTGGTAATCCAGAGTCATAAAACGATTTTAAAACTTTGCTTTTATAAGTGATAATCAAAAAAGTTAAAACCGTAAGAGAGAAAAATAAGGATCTCCAAAATAATATCTGCCATAAAGTTGCACCTTCAAAAGATTTAACTATTAGTCCACCAAAGCTTAAACTAATAGCGCCAAAAAATATCAGTAATGGACCGGGTAAACTTTTTAAAATATTCATTAAATTTGTGAAATTAAATTTTGAGTCTCTAAGTCATACAATTTAAAAAGAGTTTCTGCACTACTTAAATCGACCTCCTGAAATTTGACTCTGGAGCCAGGAGTTAATTGAACTAATTTATCATAATCAGCACTTACAACGACGCCGATTTTAGGATATCCCCCTATAGTTCCGTGATCTGAAAGCATGATTATTGGATTACCATCAGCTGGCACTTGTATCACCCCCTTAATTAAGCCCTCAGATCTAATATTAGTATCAATTATATTTTCTATTTTTTTTCCCTCTAATCTCATTCCCATACGATCAGATAATTTAGAAACTTTAAATTCATTTTTAAAAAAAATTTTCTTACTCTCTTCAGAAAAATAATTAAAATTTGTGCCTTTAATTACTCTAATATTTTCTATCTTTGTATTAACATAATTTAGTTTTCTATGCACAAAGTTATTATTAATTTCTTTAATATTAATTTTTTGGTTAACAGATAACTTTTCTCCATTATTGGATCCTATCTTTGCTTTAGTATTAGTTGAACAACTAGACCATTGAAATTTTAAATCAAATATACCACTGATTGCTAGATATCCATACACAGATTTATTAGTTGATATAATATCCAACTCGTCATCATTTTCTAAAATAAATGATTGATAACATTCTCCGTTAATTAGATTATCACCTTTTTTAATTTTGAAACTGACATCGCCAGTGATAGCAATATTAATCTTATCTCCATGATATTTCAAATGAGGGCCTTGATAAGCAAATTCTATCACTGGATCATTATGATTGTTACCAGTAAGTTTATTAGCCAATAAATAATTTCTATTATCCATAGCTCCACTGAATGGGATACCTATATGATAAAGATTATTTCTTCCAAGATCTTGGAAAGTTGAATTAATACCAGCCCTTATAATTTCAAAATAATTTTTATTCATGATAATTTTGGTAATTCTCTTTAGTAATCCTCTTAAATGTAACTAAATCACCTGGATTGATTAAATTGGGCTCTTTTTCTTTAGTGCTATCAAAAATATTCAATGGAGTATTTCCAATGATATTCCATCCCCCAGGGCTTTCAAAAGTGTAGATATTGGCAAATTGCTCAGTCAAACCAATTGAACCCTTTGGCACTTTAACCCTCGGGGTATCAAGACGTTTTGCTCTAAGATTTTCATCTAAATCTCCAAGAAAAGGCATTCCTGCGATAAAACCTGTCATATAGCAAAAAAATTCTTTTTCAAAAAAACTCTCGTATATTTTTTCCTCTTTCATCTTAAGTTTTTCTTCTAATCTTTTTATGTCTAAAGAAAATTCTTTTTCACAACAGACAGGAATTTCAAATTTTTTGTTTTGTATGCTATCGCCTTTAATAATTTCTATATTATCAATTACTTTTTTAAGTTTATTAAAATTAATTTTTTTAAGATCAAAAGAAATAATTAATTTATTGTAAGATGGGGTAATATTATTCACCCCTGCAATATTTTTTTTTTGAATAGTTTTAAAATATTTTATTACTTGTGTGTTAATTTCTTTATTTACCTCTTTACCAAAATCACAATATAAAGCTGCGTCACCAAGATTTGATATATTTTTTATCATGCCATGTTATACTGAAGAATAATGAGTATTGAAATTAATATAAATTGCGATTTAGGTGAGAAATCTAAACATCATTCTAACAAGCATGATCCTGACTTACTTGAAATAGTTAATTCAGCAAATATAGCATGTGGTTATCATGCAGGTGATGAGGAAACTATGAATCAAGTTGTAGAAATATCAAAAAAAAATGGTGTCAGTATAGGAGCACATCCATCTTTTAATGATCCTGAAAATTTTGGGAGAGAACGAATGAATTTATCCTCTTCTGAATTAGAAAAATTAATAACTGATCAATATGAAATTCTTCAAACAATTTCGTCTAACCATGGTGAAAATGTAACTCATATAAAACCACACGGAGCTTTAAATAATATGGCATGTGAGGATATTGATTTAGCAACGACTTTAGCAAAAGTAATTAAAAGAATAAATCCAGACTTAATTTATTTAGTGCCAACCGGTTCTAAAATGGAACAAGCCGCTAAAAAGCTTGATATGAATATTGCCTGTGAAATATTTGCTGACAGAAATTATGAGGATGATGGAAATCTTGTATCAAGAAAAAAACCTCATGCTTTAATCACTGACCCAGAACAAGCAAAAAAACATGTGTTAAAAATGGTGCAAACTCAGTCACTTAATTGTCACAGTGGGAAACAAATACCTTGTGAAATCGATTCTGTATGTATACATGGCGATAATATTAGTTCTTTGGAAACAGCTAAATCTATAAGAAAAAATTTACTGGATAACGGACTTAATTTAAAAACATTAAATAAAATGAAAAAATTTATATGATTAAAAATTTACTTATTTCTCTTATTATATCTACTTTAGTTATCTCAAGCTCATATGCTGCAGGATCGAGCGATAGCGGTTCCTCTAAAACTAAAACAAAATATGATATGGCTGTTACACATATTAAAGCAGCAAAAAACTTTGAAAAAAAAGATAAGCCAGATAAAGCAAAAAAAAGTTATTTAAAAGCGCAAAAATTATTGGTTCAATCTAACAAAAATTTTCCAAATAAAGCTGATACATTAAATTATCTTGGTTTTACAACTCGAAAGCTTGGTGATTTTGAGAATGGGGAAAAATTTTATCTACAAGGATTAAAAATTGATCCAAAGCATACTGGTATAAATGAATATCTTGGTGAACTATACGTAGCCACAAATAGACATAATCTTGCAGTTGAAAGACTTGAAGTTTTAAAAGATTGTAATTGTAAAGAATATGACCAGTTAAAAGCAGTTATAGCTGGTGAAAAATCGAAATATTAATTACTAGTAATAGACAACAGGATCTGAACAATTATAATTGTTTTTTAAAATGATATTACATTGTTAGAAGAATCTCTCATACTCTTACAGATCATATTTATTGATATTATCTTGGCTGCGGATAATGCAATTATAATTGGTTTAATTGCTGCAAACTTTGTACCTAAAAATAGAAAATTGATTATTTTTTGGGGCGTAGTTGGTGCACTTGTTTTCAAAGTTTTATTTGCTATTTTTGCTACTTACCTTTTCCAATTTTATTGGGTCAAAATAATTGGCGGTCTTCTTTTAATCTGGATTGTTAATGACCTTAGAAAAGATTTATTTGAAATTAAAAAGATCAAATCACCTACTAAAAAATCAAAAGAACCATCATTTATTAAAAGTATTTATAAAGTCCTTTTTGCAGACATAACCATCAGTTTTGATAACGTCATTGGTGTTGTTGGTGCTGCAAAAGGTAATTTTGGCTATATGATGTTTGGGCTTATCTTGTCAGTTGTTTTGACTGGTGCATTAGCTACATATTTAGCAAATTATATTCAAAGACATCTTTGGATTGCCTATGTTGGTTTAGGTTTTATCTTACTTGTTGCTTTACAGTTGATTATTGGTGGATTAAATGATTATGGTGTTTTATCAATTAATGAAACCTTTAAAAAATACTTCTAATCAAAAAAATTGCCACTAAAACACTTATTCATTTTAATCTTTATAATGATAGCTCATGGGAGTGCGTTTCCTGTAGCTAAGTTGGCTCTTAATAATTCTGTTCCACCCATCTTAATGGCCTCATTAAGAATGGGATTGGTCTTTTTATTACTAATACCTTTTTGGAAATTTAGATTACCAAATAAAAAGTTTTTTAAACCATTGGTATTATTTTCAATATCTATGGGTGTTTTAGTTTATGTATTTATGAATCTATCGTTATTTCATTCCTCAATAATTGCTCCTATAATTTTAGGATCTCAACTTGCAATACCATTCGGAATACTTGCAAGTGCATTTCTACTAAATGAAAATATTAGTAAAAATAAATGGATTTTGATTTTCACATCCTTTCTTGGAATAGTTATAATTTTTTTTGATCCTAAATTAACAGAAAACTATTTAGGTTTATTTTTTGCCAGTCTTATGGCTTTATTTTTCGGACTTGCACAAGTTTATTCTAGGCAACTAAAAGAGCTGCCAATCAGTATGATAAATGCTAGCACGGGCATTTTTGGTTTTATAATACTTATAATTATTTCAGTTTTCATTGAGGGTAATGTTCGAGAAAATATTAAGCAAATACATTTTGAATCATGGATGCTTATATCTTATCAAGCAGTGATAGTATCTTTATGTGCACACCTGCTGATGTTTCATCTCTATAAATTTTATACTGTGGGTAAGATTTTTCCTTTTTATTCTCTCTTTCCAATATTTGGAATAGTTCTCACATATCTAATTTTCGGTGAAGTACCCACTATTTTGTTCATATTGGGTGGTATAATTGTAATCACTTCGGTGTTTTTTTTACACAAAATTAAATAATTTGCTTATTGCAACTTTTTATAAATCAGATTTAATTTAGTTTTTAAAAATTGTTAAAAATAAAAGAGGATAATAATGAAAAAACTATTTGTGGCAGCATTTATATTTGTTTCTACTTTTACAACAAATGTTTTTGCAGAAGTAAAAATGGGAATTATATTAGGATTTACTGGTCCAATTGAATCCCTTACGCCAGCAATGGCAGCATCTGCTGAGCTTGCTTTTAACGAAGCCTCAGATTCTGGGTCATTACTTGGTGGTGAGAAAATTTCAGTTGTAAGAGCAGACTCAACTTGTGTTGACTCAGCGGCAGCCACTGCGGCAGCCGAAGGTGTTATTGCACAAGGTGTTGCAGCAATTATGGGAGCTGACTGTTCAGGTGTAACAGGTGCGATTGCATCTAATGTTGCAGTACCAAATGGTGTTGTAATGATTTCACCTTCTGCAACATCTCCAGGTTTAACAACTCTTGACGATAAAGGATACTTTTTTAGAACAGCTCCTTCAGATGCAAGAGGTGGTCAAATCTTAGCTGATGTTACTAAAGACAGAAAAATTAAAAGTGTAGCAATTACATACACTAATAACGACTATGGAAAAGGTTTAGCAGATGTTTATAAAGCAGCTGTTGAAGCTCATGGTATTAAAGTTACTACTGTAACAGCGCACGAGGATGGTAAAGCGGACTATTCATCTGAAGTAGCAACACTTGCTTCAGCAGGTGGAGATGCGGTAGCAGTAATAGGTTACTTAGATCAAGGTGGTAAAGGTATTATTCAAGCATCTTTAGACTCAGGTGCATTTGATAGATTTATTTTATCAGATGGTATGATCGGTCAATCTTTAGTTGATGAATTTGGAAAAGATTTAAATAAATCTTTTGGTTCATTACCTGGCTCAACTGGAAAAGGAGCTGGAGTGTTTGCTAAAGTAGCAAGTGCTGCTGGTATAGACAGTTCTGGTCCATACACAGGAGAATCATATGATGCTGCCGCTTTAATAGTTTTAGCTATGCAAGCAGGTAACTCAGCTGATAGAGCATCAATTGCAAAAAATGTAATGGATGTTGCTAATGGTCCTGGAACAAAGATCTATCCAGGTCAACTTAAAAAAGGTTTAGATTTATTAGCTAAAGGTAAAAAAGTTGACTACGAAGGTGCAACTGGAGTTACTTTTACTAGCGTCGGTGAAGCTGAAGGTTCTTTCTTAGAACAAGAAGTTAAAGGCGGAAAATTCAAAACTAAAAAACAAAGATAATTTTTATCTAAAAAAAATTAAACCCCTGACATCTTTAATGTTGGGGGTTTTTTTTTTAAAAAAATAAATATTTATCTGCCATATATAAAGCCCAAGCAATAGCAGCACCTGTAATTATATATTTCATATTCTTATTTTATTTCTATTTTTTCAGGAAGTATACCCTTTGGTCTATACCTCATAATTAATAATAAACCTATTCCCATCATTAAAAATCTAAAATAAGGGACACTTTCAATTAAATGAACTTTTAAAAAATGTGTGTCTTCTAAACCTGCTGTTATTAAATTAACTAAATATAATCCGATTGGTGCTGCCTCAATCCATAAGAACCAAACTACAAAACCTCCAAGAATTGCTCCAAAATTGTTTCCACTTCCACCAACAATTACCATTACCCAAATTAAAAAAGTGTATCTCAAAGGTCTATAACTTCCTGGTGTAAATAATCCATCTTGTGTCACAAGCATAGCTCCTGCAATACCAACAATAGCTGATCCTAAAACAAAAATTAACAAATGCTGTTTAACTACATTTTTCCCCATAGCGTTGGCAGCTTCCTCATTGTCTCTAATAGCTCTCATCATTCTTCCCCAAGGAGAGTAAAGAGCTTTCTGAGTTAAGATTAAAAGAATAATCACAACAACTAAGAATAAACCTGAATAGCAAAGTTTTACAAATACCGATGATCCTTCTATTACAAATTGATTTAGAGCTGATTGCCTTTCTGACAGATCAGAAATTAAAGCTAATTTTCCTGAATTAAATTTTTCAACTAGATTTATAAACCATTCTGTTTCTTGTAAGTTAACTTCATATGGAGCAGGACGCTTTAATCCAATTACATTTTTAACACCTCTAGTTAGCCAATCTTCGTGTTTTATAATTGCTATAACTATTTCAGATATTAGTAATGTGGCTATCGCTAAATAATCAGCTCTTAAACCCAATGCTACTTTTCCAATTACAAAAGCTAATCCTCCTGCAAAAAAAGCGCCCACTATCCAAGAAAAAATTATTGGAAGCCCTAGCCCACCTAGAAACCCAGTTCTAGCTGGGTTTACTTCTTCAATTGCCTCAATACCAGGTTCAGATACAAATCGTATGATAATTATTCCTAAAATAATTATTGCAGCTATAATGTAACTTCTAATTTTAGATTTCTGATATTTTTTGAGAACAAATCTTACAGCTAAAACAATTCCAATAATGAGAAATAAACTCAATAAAATGTTAATACCCCCTGCACTCCAAGCCTCTTGAACTGGATTTACAGAAATTAAAACTGCAGCTAGACCACCTAATGCAGTAAAGCCCATTATTCCAAAGTTAATTAAACCAGCATAACCCCATTGAATATTAGCACCCATCGTCATGACAGCTGATATCAAACATAAATTAAAGATAGATAAAGCAATATTCCAAGATTGAAATATACCTACAAGGATAATTAATCCCATCATAATACTGTAAGCTGCAATTACGTTTAAATTTTTTCTCACAATATCTTTCCTTTAAATATTCCTGATGGACGATAAAGTAATACAATTACCAATATTGAAAAAGATACTGCAAATTTATAATCAGTTGAAAGTAACTGAATTAAGCCATCAGGTTCCATGCTTTCTGGTAACACATACATAAAGAATTTCTTATACGCGTAAGTCAGAAGTATTTCAGAAAAGGCAATTACGTAACCTCCTAAGAAAGCGCCAAAAGGATTACCTATTCCTCCAACTATAGCAGCAGCAAATATTGGGAGCATATTATTAAAATAGGTAAATGGTTTAAAACTTTTATCCAAACCATACAAAACCCCACCTATTGTCGCTAAAATTGCAGCAATCATCCAAGTTATCATAACAATCTTTTTTGGATCTATTCCAGAAAGTAATGCTAAATCTTCATTGTCAGAGTAAGCTCTCATACTTTTTCCAGTTTTAGTTTTATTTAAAAACCAAAATAAAGTTGAAACTAAAATTAAAGTCACAACAATTGTAATTAATTGAGTTGATTTTATAGCAAGTCCCTCGTTTAAACCTGTCATTTCCTTAAACTCATTAGCTCTAATCAAAAATTTCTCACCATCAAAAAATCTTCTATCCGATGGACCAATTATAATTCTTACTACTGCCTGAGTAACAAACATTACCCCTATGCTTACCATTGCTAATTGAACAGGGGGACTTTTGTTTAACCTGTAATATTTAAATACAAACTTATCAATTATTAGCATGTATAAACCCATAAATAGAATTGCAAAAGGTATTGCTAAAAGTGCAGTGGGTAAAAAACCAAGTGTAAAACCCATTGACTGAAAGTACCATGTAAAAAGTATAGCAACCATTGTACCAAATGACATCATGTCTCCGGTTGCAAAATTTGCAAAGCGCAGTATTCCATAAATCAAAGTTACAAATATGGCTCCAATCGCTAATTGAGATCCATAGGCAAGAGCAGGAACAAAAATATAATTTAATAAAAGGATTAACGCGTTTAGAAAATCCATTTAACCACCTAAAAAAGAGCTTCTTACTCTTGGATCGTTTAATAATTCTTTACCTGTCCCAGAATATCGATTTTCACCAGTGACTAATACATATCCTCTATCAGAAATATTAAGAGCTTGTTTAGCATTCTGCTCAACCATCAAGATTGCGACATTTGTTTTTTTTACTTTAATAATATGATCAAAAAGTTCATCCATCACTATTGGAGAAACTCCAGCAGTTGGCTCATCTAACATAAGTACAGATGGTTTGATCATCAGAGCCCTTCCTAACGCAACTTGTTGTCTTTGGCCTCCTGACAATTCTCCTACAAATTGTTTTCTTTTTTCAGTTAAAATCGGAAAAAGATTATAAATTTCATCAATTACATTTTTGTAATCTTCATTAACTAAGAAAGCTCCCATTTCTAGATTTTCCTCAACTGTCATTCCTGCAAATACATTTTTTGTTTGAGGGACAAATGAAATTCCCTCTTTCACTCTATTTTGTGGAGAAAGTTTTGAGATGTCTTTACCGTCAATAATTACAGAGCCTGATTTTAAATTTAATAAACCTAACATGGCTTTCATAGCTGTAGATTTTCCAGCGCCATTGGGTCCAAGAATGGAAACTATTTCTCCTCTTTCAACATTAACAGTGCATGAATTGATTATATCTGGACCTTTGCCATATCCACCTGTCATGTTGTTTCCCTCAAAAAATGCCATAATTAATTATCTTTTAGTTTTGAACCTCTACCTAAATAGCTTTCAATTACTCTTTCATCTTTTTTTGCATCTTCCACAGAACCCTCAAATAAAACAGATCCCTCTGCCATAACAATTACCGGATCACATAATCGTCCAATAAAATCCATATCATGTTCGATCATACAAAAAGTATATCCTTTCTCTCTGTTTAATTTTTCTATAGCTGTGCCTAAATCCTTCAATAAAGTCCTATTAACTCCTGCTCCAACCTCATCTAGTAATACTAATTTTGCATCAACCATCATAGTTCGTCCTAATTCTAATAGTTTTTTTTGGCCTCCAGATAAATTTCCAGCCAATTCATTTTTTAGATGACTCAAATTAAGAAAATCAACTACTTCCATTGCTTTTTCTTTGATTTGGCTTTCCTCTTTTGCAACTAATCCAGGTTTCAACAAAGCATTCATCAGCTTTTCTCCAGATTGGTCGCCTGGTACCATCATCAAATTTTCTAAAACAGATAAATTTGTAAATTCATGTGCTATTTGAAAAGTTCTTAACAATCCTTTTGAAAATAGTTCATAAGACGGAATATCAGTGATGTTTTCATTATTAAATAAAACGTTACCAGCTGAAGATTTCAAATTTCCAGCAATTAAATTAAACAATGTGGTTTTACCTGAACCATTTGGTCCTATTATTCCTGTTATAGTCCCCTTTTTTACTTTTAAAGAACAATTAAAAACAGCAGCTAATCCACCAAAATATTTTGATAAGTTTTTTATTTCTAAAATATTATCTTGCATTCTTAAGTAAGATTATAGTCTCTTATAAATTTTCTTAAGTGATTTTTTCAGTAATCTATAGTAGCCTAATTTTCTTAATTCGTTAACACCTTGCCAATTCAATCCGCCTGGTGTTTGTTCATCAACTAAATTTTTTAGTGGTTTTGATGATTTTAAAAGTGCTAGCTCAGCTAAAGCTGAATATAACAAAGTTACATATTTTTGTGCATCTTTTTCATTTGTTTTTTTTCTAATCAACCATTTCGATAAAACATTTAATAACTCATAAAATGATGCCATAGTCCCTGAAATTGCCCAAAAATTCTTATATAATTTTTCATTTCTAATTTCTATTGTTGTGCCTATTTTATCAAAAAATTTTTTTACGTTTTTGTTTGGTGGAAATATTGCAACTGGACCTTTGGCTAATCTAATTGGTGGCATTGGAATAGCTCGTATAATAATAGATTTTGTTTTAATTAATTTTTTTAATTTTTGATAATTTGTTGTAGACAAAAAACTTACTACGATTTGTTTATTCTTAAACTGAAGTTTTGGTAATATTGCATCTCCAACTTTAGGTAATACTCCTAGAAATACCCAATCTGCTTTATTGATAACGTCTTGATTATCCTTAGCGACGGTAACTTTTTTAAAATACTTTTTTAAGTAAAGTGCTTTTTTTTTGTTTCTTGGTGAAAGAATTATTTTTTTATATTTAATTTTCGATTTACTTATTCCAAATATTACATCTGAAACAATGTTTCCTGTACCGATAAATCCTAAATTCATAACTCAAAGTACATTATTGAGCTGTTTATTTGAACAAAAAAAAAGGCTGGGTAAAACCCAGCCTTTAAATTTTAAATTTATATTATTAATTAAAATGTTTTAACTAATGATATTCTTGCAGTAGCGCCTTCCATATTTGATACAGTTATTTTGTTTGCATCAACATCAGAAGATTTACCGTTGTCTGCTTTTACATCATCAAATGAATGGTAAGCTAATTCAGCTCTAACACCAAATTCACCCATGTCATGCTCATAACCTATTGCAACTTCAATACCATCTGTATCTGTGTCTTTATAAGTTCCAGCATTTTCTGAAGCTACATTAATATCCATTTGAGAATAACCAACTTTTGCGAATACACCAATGTCTGATTTTACTAAAGCATAAACTGTAGTTAAATCTTCAAATTCAGCACTTACTTTAATGTCTACATGACCTGCACCATTTTTCTCACCCTCAGCACTGTTAATGTTTTGAGGTGTATCAATTGCTTCTGGAGCATAACTAATACCTAAAGAGATATTTTCGTTAAGTGCAGCCTCAACAAAGATTGTTGCATATGTGTCTACAAATGCAGCACCATCTTTTTTAGTAGTTGTTGCCAAAGTACCAACGTGGTCAAAATTTTCCTCTTTACCATTACCACCGTAAATACCATGATTGATACTTGCGCCGACTGATATATCAGAAAGTGTTACAGCATATGCTGACGTCGAAAATACTAAAGCTACTATAGTTGCTATAATTTTCTTCATTACTTGTCCCTTTGTTTAATATTAAACTTATATATATAAGCAGAATATTTAGCATATTAGGCTATTATTTAAAAAAATAATTTATCTAAAATCTCTCTTTTTTTGATTTGTTGCAAAATTATCACTTAAAAAGTATTTAAAATTAGAGTTTTTTAACATATTCCCAAATATATATCCCAAGTTGAATAGAAGCTCTTTTGATAAACAAAATCTGTTTAAAAATTGCAAAATTTTAAAAACTTAAAAGAATCTCTAAACTTTGCTCTTAAAAACTAAACAAACACCATTATTACAGTACCTTTTACCTGTTGGTTTAGGTCCATCATCAAAAATGTGACCATGATGAGCATTACAGTTTTTACAATGATATTCTGTTCGAGCATAACCAAGAATATAATCAGTTTTAGTTTCAAAAACATCCGGTAATGATTGAAAAAATGATGGCCAACCAGATCCACTTTCATATTTGGCATCAGATGAAAATAATTTTACACCGCAATTTGCACAAAGGTAAATTCCATCTCGTTTTTCATTATTTAACTCGCTTGAGCCTGGCGGTTCAGTTCCATCTTCAAACATAACTAATTTTTGTTCTGCGGTTAAATTTGAGTTTTTTTTCTTCATATTTTAACTAATTTAGCACATGATTGATGTAAATAAGAATGTAATTCAACAAGCTTTTTAGCGTCTTTATTATAACCACCACCTAAAACGCCACAAAGAGGTATTCCTTTTGAAAAAAAATTTTCTGTAACAATTTCATCTCTTTTTTTTACTCCTTCATCAGAAACTTTTAATTTTCCAAGTCTATCATTGAAATGAATATCAACTCCTGCAATATAAAATACAAAATCAAAATTTTCTTGATTTAATTGATTTAAATAAAATTTTAGTATCTTTAAATATTCTTTATCCTCTAAATCATTTTCTAGCTCTACATCGCAGTCACTAATAGATTTTTTTGCAGGATAATTTGATTTGGAATGCATACTAAAAGTAAAAACATTTCTATTATCTTTAAATATATCTGAATTACCGTTTCCTTGATGAACATCTAAATCTATAATCAAGATTTTTCCAGCCAACCCTCTATCTAATAAATATTGTGATGCTACTGCTACATCATTAAAAACACAGTAACCAGCACCACCTTGATAATTAGCATGGTGGCTACCACCTGCAGTATTACAAGCTACGCCATAATTTATTGCTAACTTTGAGGCTAATACTGTGCCACCAGTTGCCATAAAAGATCTTTGAACTACACTATCAACTAAAGGAAATCCTATTTTTTTTACACCAATCTCATCCAAAGTTTTATTTTTAATATGATTAATATATTCCTCTGAATGAGCTCTCTTTAAAGTTTCTATTGAACAGGGATATGGTTCATGAAATTTTTTTACAATTTTTTTGCTTATTAAATAATCTGCAAGATCACCAAATTTGTTTATTGGAAATTTATGATCATCACCAATTTTTGCAAAATAATCTTTATGGTTAACTACTGGTAATTCCATTATTATTCAATGACACGAATTGATTTACCATTTACACAGGCTTCAAGTGACTCAATCATTTGACTGTAATAAATTTGATAATTTTCAGCGGTCACATATCCAATATGAGGAGTTAATAATACATTTGGTAAAAATCTGAGTTTATTATTTTCTGGCAAAGGTTCTTTTTCATAAACATCTAACCCAGCTCCAGCTATTTCATTAGTTGATAAAGCAATTATTAAATCATCCTCACTTACAATTGGTCCTCTTGAGGTATTAATCAAGAAAGCAGTTTTTTTCATTTTATCCATCTCTTTAATTGTAATACAGTCTTTGTATCTATCGCCCCCTTGGACATGTATAGATAAAAAATCTGAGTTCTTAATTAAATCTTCTTTGCTACAGGGTAAAACGTCTAATTCTTTGCAGGTATCTAAATTGAGATTTTCGCTCCATGCCATCACTTGCATACCAAATACTTTTCCAATTTTAGCAACTTGAGATCCAACCTTTCCAAGACCAATTAAACCAAGTATTTTTCCTTTTAATTCTACTCCAATAGTAGTCTGCCAATAACCCTGGTACATATTATCAATTTCCTCTTTTAAATTTCTTGCTAATCCAAGAATTAATGCCCAAGTTAGCTCAGGAACTGAATTTTGATTACTGTCCGTACCACTAACAATTATTTTTCTTTTTTTGGCAGCCTCAAGATCAATAGACTTATTTGTTAACCCACTGGTAATTATAAATTTTAATTTAGTTAAATTTTCAATTAAATTTTTTGTGATTGGAGTTCTTTCTCTCATTATTAATAAAGCCTCAAAATCAGCCAATTTATCGAGAGCATCTGCTTCATCCTCGAAAGGCTCACTAAAAATTTTGATTTCGTACTTTCCTGCTAATTTTTCAAGATCAACAAATTGTTGAGAGACATTTTGGTAATCGTCTAAAATAGCAACTTTAAGCATTTTTAATTTCCTTATTTGATAAGAATAAACCTAATATAATCAAAATTGCACCAATCAAGTGAAAAAATTTAAATTGTTCGTTATAAAAAAGTATTGCCATTATTGTACTAAACAACGGAATTAAAGATAAAAATATGCCTGCTCTATTTGCTCCAATAATAGATACAGCACCTGCCCAACAATAGTAAGATCCTATACTAGGAAAAAGGGCTAAAAATATTAATGTATAGAACAAATTTATATCAAAATTAATTAATTCTCCATTAGAGTATTCATATAGAAATTGGGGCAACACAGTTATCAAACCAAATGTACAAATAACATGAACTAAAGTTAATAACGGCAGAGTAAATTTTTTTTTCTTTAAAAGAGTTGAATAAACTCCCCAAGTGATAACACCTCCTATCATTATCAAATCGCCTTTGTTGAAATTTAGGGTAAATAAAATGTCCAACTTAAGTCTGGTAATAATCGCTAAAATCCCACAAACTGAAATAATAAGACCTAAAATTTGGAACTTATTAGTTTGTTCAACTTTAAATAAAAAACAAAGTAAAATTATTATAGCTGGAATAGCCGTATTAAAAAGGGAGGCGTTAATGACTTGAGTATGAATTAAAGATAAGTAAGTAAAAGAGTTAAACAAACCAACACTTGTAAAACCTAAAAAAAATAACAAAGGTAAATTATTTAAAATCGTATCTTTAAATTTAATTATTTCTTTAAAAGTAAAAGGTAATAATATAATCCAAACAAGAAGCCAACGATAAAACACTAAAGTTAGAGGAGGTATCTCAACCAAGGAAGCATACTTGCCAACCATAAAATTACCAGCCCAGAATAAAGTTGCGCATACCAGCATGATATATGCTTTGGTATTTTGCATTTTACTAATTGAATCTTGTTGAGCTATAAGGGGCTAAATTTAAATTGGTGTTTTCTTTAGCTATCATTCCGGAGACAATCTTTCCAGATATTGGACCTAATGTCCATCCTAAATGATGATGACCGAAACAATAGAATACATTTTTATGATTTTTTGACGGACCCATAACTGGTAAAAAGTCGGGTAATGTTGGTCTAAATCCTAACCATTCATCTTCATGATCGGGTAAATCTCCTAACATGTACTTAGCGTTATTAATCAAATTGTTAATACGAGATTTTGATAAAGGATTTTTCAATCCACCAAATTCTACTGTGCCCACGACTCTTAATCCTTGTTCCATTGGAGTAATCCCAAATCCTCGATTTGAAAAAATAACTGGTCTTTGTAAAAGATTGTCACAATTTTTAAAGTGAACATGATAACCACGTTCAGTATCTAAAGGTATTTTTTCATCTAAATTATCAGTCAATTTTTTTGAAAAAGCTCCGCAGGCTATAACTACTCTATCGAATGAAAATTTTTCTGAGTCAGTTTTTAATATTGGTTGTTCATCTTGAAAGTCTATGCTTTTAACATCCGTTTTTTTGAATTCCCCACCTTTTTTAAGAAATAAATCAAAGAATTTCAAAAGTATTTTTTTTGGGTTCCTCGCATGTCTTGCATAAGGATAATAAACACCAGCATGATAAAAAGGTTTGATATTTGGCTCTAGATCATGAATTTCTTTTTTATTCACAAGTTGCTGCTGAACTCCTAGTTCCTTCCTAACATTAATCTCCAATTCTCTACTTTTTAAATCTTGATCATTCCAAATATACAAAATTCCTTTATTTTCAACTAAACCTTCAATGTCGACTTCATCAAATAATTCATCATAAGCTGGTAAAGCTAAATCTAAAATTTGATGCATATTTTTTGCAGTGTGCATCATTTTATTTTTTGATGTGTTCATTATAAATTTCATAAACCATGGGATCATTTTTGGAACATAGTTCCATTTAAGAGCAAGAGGTCCAGTTGAGCTCATTAGCATAGCGGGAACATCTAATAAGATATCATTTCTATTTAGAGATAAAGAGGCATAAGGAGAAAAATGACCAGCATTCCCGTAAGATGCTACGGGGCTTCCTGGATTTTCTCTATCAAATATCGTTACATCAAAACCTTTTTTCTGCAAAAATAAAGCATTAGATATCCCTTGAATACCGGCTCCAACTATACCTACCCTAAGTTTATTCATCTGAAGAGTATATAATGAAATATCAATTAAGATTAAGCGACAAATTATACTTATGCAATGGATTGTTGACTATGAGTTTTGGCACTCATCACAATTCCAAATCCTATCATCGTGGCTAACATTGATGAACCACCATATGACATTATCGGTAAAGGTGAACCTACAATAGGAAGTAAGCCTAGAACCATGCTCATATTTATTATAACATATATAAAGATTGATGTTCCAAAGCTGTAACAAAATAATTTTGCAAAATAACTTCTAGAAAGCGCACCTATTCTTATAACTCGGTAAATTATAATTGCATAAATTAAAAGTAACAAAACTGACCCTATAAAACCAAATTCTTCTGAAAAAAGGGTAAATATAAAATCTGTATGTTTCTCTGGAAGAAATTCCAGATAACTTTGTGTTCCTTTCAGAAAACCTTTACCAGTGAAACCTCCTGATCCAACAGCAATTTTAGATTGGATTATCTGATAACCAGCTCCTAAAGGATCTCTATCTGGATTTAGAAAAGTTAATACTCTAAGTTTTTGATAAGGTTTTAGAAAAGAAATGATAATTGGCAATGAAATGATTGATAGCAAACAAGAATAAAAAAAATATTTATGATTTAGTCCAGCAAACCACAAGACAACTATTCCACTTATTGCAATAAGTAACGAAGTACCTAAATCTGGTTGTATAATTACTAAACTCATTGGAACGAATATAATTATTAAGGAGAAACAAATACTATAAAAAGAGTTAACGTGTTGTGACTTCATTCTATGAAAATATTTTGCTAAACATAAAATGATAAAAATTTTCATTAATTCTGATGGCTGAATATTTAAAAAATATAAATCAATCCATCTTTTAGATCCTGACGCAGTAATACCAAAATTTATAGTCCAAATTAACATTCCTAAAATAACTGCGTAAGATAAATAACCAAGAGAGAACCAAAATTTTATATTGATAAATGAGATCACAAGCATCATTGCAAAGAAAACAACAAATTTTATGAAGTGACTTCTCGTATGAAATAAAACTTCACCCCCGTCAGTAGAATACATTGTTGCAAGACTAATAAATCCAAGAATTAGAAGACATGATAAAAGGATATAATCTAAATTTCCAAATTTTTGAAAAAAACCATTTTTGTTATTAAATCTTCTGTATTGGTACATTAGATATCCAAATATTTTTTGTTGTCGTAATTTTTTCTTATTTCGTGTCTATCAACAATCATTTTAAATAATTCTTTAGCTAATGGAGCTGCAACAGTTCCTCCAGAGCCACCATGTTCTATAATTATGCTTAACGAATATCTTGGACTTTTATAAGGCCCAAAAGCTACATATAAAGCATGATCTCTTTCTTCATAAGGAATTTCAAATGTTTTAAGATCTAACTCACGATCTTGTTCAGTCATTTTCTTGACCTGTGAGGTTCCAGTTTTTCCAGCAAATCGATATTTAGGATCATCCAAACGAGATCTATAAGAAGTTCCTCTTACTTCGTTTGTAGAACTAAACATGGCATCTTGAACAATCTTAATATTTCTAGACTTTTTATATAATGGCATAAACTTATCTGCATATTGATTATCATCATTTGCCACTATTTTAGGATAAATTTTGTATCCACCATTAGCTATTTGAGCAGTCATCAAACATAATTGTATTGGAGTTGTTTGAATAAATCCTTGGCCAATACCAGTAATTATTGTTTCACCAAGCACCCAATTTCTTCCTAATGCATTTTTTTTCCATTCTGTATTAGGAACTAAACCACTCTTTTCATTATCGAATACATCTTTAAAAACTTTCTGTCCCAATCCAAATTTTTTTGCAGTAACGCTTAATCGATCTACACCTAATCGCCTTGCGACTTCATAAAAATATGTATCACAAGATTGCTTCATCGCTTCTCTTAAGTTTACAAATCCGTGTCCTTCTTTCTTCCAACAATGATAAGTTTGTCCATACAATTCCAATGGATTTTTATGTCCTTTACATTGAACTGTAAAATCTGGGTTGATGATTTCATTTTCTAAAGCGGATAAGGCAACTATAGGTTTTATGGTTGATCCTGGTGAGTAATTACCTGATAGTGATTTGTTAACTAAAGGTTTCATTGGATTGTTACTTATCAATTGCCACTCATCTTGACTTATTCCAAATACAAAAGAGTTAGGATCAAAAGATGGCGAAGAATGCATTGCAACAATTGCACCTGTATAAATATCCATTACGCATATCGATCCTGCTTTCTCTTTTAGTAACTCATTAGTTAATTCTTGAATTTTAGTATCTACAGTAAGCCTGATTGTTTCTCCCTTGTCTCCTGTTTGAAATGCTAATTGACTAATCCTTCTACCATAAGCATTAACCTCATATCGCTCCACAGAATTTGATCCAATTAATTTCTGTTCAAATGATTTTTCTAAACCTGTTTTTCCAACCTTTAATCCAGGCACAAATTTTTCTTTTATATTTTCATTTGTTAAAAGGTCATTTTCATTTGCCTGACTAACATAGCCCAAAACATGAGTAAAATTTTCTTTATAAGGATAATCTCTTGAGATTGAAATAACTGGTTTGACTCCATTTAAATCATAAAGATGGTTGTTAATCTTTGAAAATTTTTCCCAACTTAAATTATCAGATACAATTAATGTTTCCCAGGGTTTAATCTCATCTTTTTTTTTTAAAATTCTTTTAAATTGTCTATCAGTCAATTCTAATAATTCTTTCACTCTGTAAATTACATATCTAAAATCCTCAACTTCCTCTGGTATTATATGAAGCTGGTAAGCCTCAAAGTTTCCCGCAATAGTGTTACCAAAATAGTCTTTGAATTCTCCTCTGATTGGAGGTAATTTCCATTCTCGAATTCTATTTTTATCGGAAAGCGTTAAGTATTTTTTATTTTCTTTAACTTGTAAAAAAAATAATCTGCTGACTATTCCACCAAGTATGATAATTTTAGCTGTAGCTATAATAAACATTCTTCGATTTAACGAATTTAACTTTGTAGCACTATCACTAATATTAATCATCTAAACTTTTTAAATACCTCTTAAAAAATATTGAAAAAATTATGTAAAACAAAAATGTAAAAAAATTATTCACAATAAAAAGTGTAATATCTAATTCATAAGAAAAAAATAAAAATAAAACTGAATAATTAATTGAGTTTATTAAGCTAATAATAAATAAAAAATAGAACCAGTCTTTCGTTAAATTTGGGCTAATAGTAATGTTCCGAAGATAAGTTGCAAATATACAAATTAATATGTACGATAAAGAGCTTAAGCCTAATGGTAAACCAACAACAGTATCATTGACTAGTCCCGCTAAAAAAACCAAAAAATAATCAAATCGCTGATATGCTTTTAAAGCAAAATAAAAAATTAATATATATGGAAAATTAAAAGAAAAATAATCAATGTTTAAATAGTTAAAATCAAACTCGTTAAATACAGATAAGAATAAAACAAGAATGGGTAACCAAATGTATATCTTATAAAATAAATTTTTCTTTTGGAATCTAATCACCAATCTTTCCTTTTTGCATTATGCATTTTCTATATTCTGGAGTGCCCACTTTAAAACCTCTGCTAAAAAGCTTTTTTGATTGACACTTAGAACTATATATCAAATTTAATCTTAAAAACTCTAACTCTTCTTGATCTAAATTATGTTGTTGAATTACATTTTTTTGAAAATTATTTTCTGCCTTTAAAATCTCGATTTGTTTATTTAATTCATTAGTTAAAGTATTTAACTCTTGGTTTTCCTCTAGAAATTTAGTGTTACTTTCCTCTAAAATTTGTAGTTCATCACTTATTATATCCAGTTTAATTTGTTCAGTATTAGAAACCTCTATTTGATCTTTTTCTTCATTCTCGATAGGAGTGGGTATTAATTCATCGATCTCCGCAAAAACGTATTTTAACTGAGTGAAGTCACTATAAAAGTTAATCAATATTTTTTCACTTAGATCTTTTAAGTCAACAGTTCCAACAGGAATTCCACTTTTGAAAATTGAGCCAGTTCCTGATGTATATGCAATTCCTTTGTCATTAATTTTGTTTACTAAATCATTTTTGATATATCTAATTTCACCTTTTTTATCTCCATTACCAACAACAATCGCTTGAACATTTCCAGGTGTAATAGAAACGGGAATATTCGAATTTAAATCAGTTAATAACAATACTCTTGAGTTGGTATAATTTACTTCTATAACCCGCCCCACAAGATAGCTACGATCATAAATATTTGTTCCTATCTTTATTTTTTCTTTGCTACCTTTGTTAATTATAATTGATCTTAGGAAGGGACTTTCATGATCAACAATTACTTTTGCTAAAATCTTATTAGAAGTAATAGTATAACCATCAATAAGACTTTTAAGTTCCTCATTTTCACTCTTAATAATTTTAGTTGAAATATTTTCAGATTTTAGTTGATCTAACTCCTCTTTAGTAATTTTATAATCTTTATAAAAATTTGTGTATTCATTTAAATTCAAATAAGAAGATTTGATAAAATTTTCTGGAATTGAAACTATGAAGGAAGATCGATAAACAATTTCTTTTATAACTGACTTGGTTAAACTTATTGCCTTGAAATTTAAGCTAGATAAAACAATTATAAAGATTGAAAAAAAAACTAAAGTTAATAAAGAAAATTTCTGTTTAGTGCTTTTTTTTAAAAAAGCAGACCTAATTGCTATAATAAAGTCATCTCTGCTTTCGGCCATCTTTCTTAATATTCGGTCAGCATCGTAGAGAATGTTTGTTCTTGATCCAGAGCTTTACCGGTTCCGATTGCAACACATGAAAGTGGGTCCTCTGCAATGTGTACTGGCAATCCTGTTTCTTTAGAAAATCTTCTATCTATATTTTTTAATAAAGCTCCACCCCCTGTTAAAGTAAGACCCATATCAACAAGGTCTGCTGATAACTCTGGCGGTGTAGCCTCCAGAGCATCTTTAATGCCATTCACCATCTCTCTTAAAATCCCATCTAATGCCTCTGCAGTATCCTCTTCGGTAATGTTGACTTCTTTTGGAGTTCCCGATCTTAAATCTCTACCCTTTACAGCATAAGTATTATTATTTGATGGAATAGCAGTACCAATTTCTTTTTTAATTTTTTCAGCTGTGCTGTCTCCTATCATAAGATTATACTCTTTTCTCATATAGTTAACTAAAGCTCCATCCATTGCATCTCCAGCAACTCTCAGAGATTTTGAATAAACCAAACCTCCTAATGACATAACAGCAATCTCACTTGTTCCACCTCCAATATCAACAACCATTGAACCTGTTGCCTCTGATATTGGTAAACCTGCACCAATCGCTGCAGCTATAGGCTCCTCAATTAATTGAACTCTTCTAGCTCCTGCTGCTAAGGCGCTATCTTGAATTGCTTTTCTTTCAACTGGAGTAGAACCAGTAGGTACACAAATTAAAATTCTAGGATTAGCAAATGTTCTGCCTTTATGAACTTTTTTAATGAAGTGCTTGATCATTTCTTCAGTAACTATAAAATCAGCAATAACACCATCTCTTAGAGGTCGAATGGCACTAATATTTCCAGGCGTTCTTCCTAGCATTGTTTTTGCCTCATCTCCTACAGCTAAAACTTGTTTTTTTCCAGTTTGCTCTACAATTGCTACAACAGATGGTTCATTAAGAACTACGCCTTGGCCTTTAACTACAACTAATGTATTAGCAGTTCCAAGATCGATAGCCATGTCCTGGCTCCATATTTTTTTAACACTATCAAATATTCCCATTATATACTCTCCTTCAATTTCTTAGGTTCGATATTTTTATATAGAGATTTTTTCTCTCTCTTAATAAGCATTTTGTTTAAAGCATTTAAATAAGCATTTGCTGATGCTACTAAAGTATCTGTGTCAGCTGACTGACCCACTGTAGTTCTATCATTTTCCTCTATCTTTACACTTACTGTAGCTTGTGCATCAGTTCCCTCTGTGACTGCATGAACTTGATATAGAGATAATTTTACATCATGAGGATAAAGTTCTTTAATACATTTAAATATTGCATCAACTGGACCATCGCCAGTTTGAGAAGTCTTTTTAATTTCTCCAAAAACATCTAAGGTCATATCAGCTCTCTGTGGCTCACCGGTTCCAGCAAATACTTTTAATGATTTTAAGTTTATTGCATTTATCTTATTATCAATAATCAAACTATCATCAACTAAAGCTACAATGTCCTCATCGTAAATATGTTTTTTCTTGTCAGCTAAAATTTTAAATTTACCAAAAGCTGCTTGTACAACATCATCTGTTACATCAGCATACCCTAAATCACTTAATTTATCCTTAAACGCATGACGTCCAGAATGTTTTCCCATTACTAAGGACGTTTTTTTAACTCCAACACTTTCTGGTGTCATTATTTCGTATGTCTCTCTATTTTTTAACATTCCATCCTGATGAATTCCTGACTCATGAGCAAAAGCATTCTTTCCGACGATCGCTTTATTAAATTGAACAGGAAAACCTGTTGCATTAGATACAATTTTAGATGCTTTACTTATTAACTCAGTTTTAATTCCTGTTTCGTAAGGTAATAAATCATCCCGCGTTTTTATAGCCATCACAATTTCTTCAAGCGCTGCATTACCAGCTCTTTCACCTATTCCATTTATAGTACACTCGATTTGTCTAACTCCTGCTGATAAACCTGATAAAGCGTTAGCAACTGCTAAACCTAAATCATTATGACAATGAGCAGAAATTACAGCTTTATCAATGTTTGGTACATTGTTTTTTATTGATGTAATGGTTTTTGCGAATTCTTCTGGTATAGAATAACCGACAGTATCAGGAATATTTATCGTTGTTGCTCCACATTTAATAGCAAGTTCTATTGTCTTATACATAAATTCTAAATTTGTTCTTGTGCCATCTTCACATGACCATTCAACGTCATCAGTAAATTTTTTAGCATAAGTAACACTTTCTTTTATAGCGCCTAAAACTTGTTCATCTGTCATATTAAGTTTATGTTTCATATGAACTGGACTTGTTGAAATGAATGTATGTATACGAAATCTTTTTGCGAATTTTAAAGACTCATGACAAGCGTCTATATCTTTTTTTGTAGCTCTTGCTAAACCACAAGGAATTGAATTCTTTACACTTTTACTGATCGCACTTACGGCTTCAAAGTCACCGGGGGATGATATTGGAAAACCGGCCTCAATAATATCAATTCCCATCTCATCAAAAACTCTTGATATCTGAATTTTTTCCTCAACACTCATAGAGGCCCCTGGTGATTGTTCACCGTCTCTCATAGTTGTATCGAAAATGAATACTTTATCTTTTTCAGCCATATAAATATTTTTAATGGAAGAAATATACAACCTATCGTTTAGATTGCAAAATAAAATACTTATTTAAGCCCAAATTGGATCAATATTTTACTTCTTATCACTATCCACTAATTTCTTCTTACCAATCCAAGGCATCATAGCTCTTAGTTTTGTACCGACTGTTTCTATAGAGTGTTTTGCTAATTCTTCTCTGGTCTTTAAAAAATTCTTCTGGCCATTTTTACATTCATCCATCCATTGTTTTGTAAACTTTCCAGATTGAATGTCCTCTAGCACTTCTTTCATTCTTTTCTTAGTTTCTTCTTTATTTATAATTCTAGGTCCTGAAACATACTCGCCATACTCTGCAGTATTTGAGATTGAGTAATTCATATTTGCAATTCCACCTTCATATATAAGATCTACGATTAATTTTACTTCGTGCAAACACTCAAAATATGCCATCTCTGGTTCATATCCAGCTTCAACTAATGTTTCGTAACCATTTTTAATTAATTCTACAAGTCCTCCACAAAGAACTGTTTGTTCTCCAAATAAATCTGTTTCACATTCATCTTTGAAGGTGGTTTCAATAATTCCGGATCTTCCACCTCCGATAGCGGATGCATACGATAAAGCCAAATCTCTTGCTTTGCCAGTTCCATCTTGATGAACTGCCATCAAACAAGGAACTCCACCACCCTTTTCAAATTCACTTCTTACAAGGTGTCCAGGTCCTTTAGGAGCAACCATAAATACATCTAAATCTTTTCTTGCTTTGATTAAATCATAATGAATATTTAATCCGTGTGCGAAAGCTAAACTAGTCCCTTCTTTTATTCTTTGTTCGATATGGTTTTTATATATCGTTGCTTGAAGTTCATCAGGAGTTAAAATCATACAAACGTCAGCCCATTCTGCTGCATCGGATAAATTCATTACCTTTAAACCTTTTGACTCAGCTTTAGCTTTACTAGCTGAACCATCTCTTAAAGCAACGACTACCTCTTTTACCCCACTATCTTTTAAATTAAGAGCATGAGCATGCCCTTGACTTCCATACCCAAAAATAGCAACTTTTTTATCTTTAATTAAATTTACGTCAGCATCTTTTTCATAGAACATTTTCATTTTTTTTCTCCTTTATAAATTTATTTGAATGTTTGAGCACCTCTGGTCATTGCTATCGCCCCAGTCCTTGAGGTGCTTGTAAGACCGTAGGGTTTTAATTTTTTACTCATTTTATCAATTTCTCTTCTTAAAGCAGTTATTTGAACTACCACTGATTTATTTGTTTTGTCTAAAACTACTGGATTGAATTTTTTACATTCCTTTAGACACTTTTCTATCTTTTTTTTCTGAGCAACGATCTTAAGCAATGCCATCTCTTTAAAGATAACTTTTTTATCCTCTCTTTTAAAATCTGCAACTTTATGAACTGGAACTAGTTTTTTTAGCTGAAGTTTAATTTGATCGATAACTTGTGGTGTTCCTGTCGTTACTATTGTAATTCTTGAAATATTTTTAGTCGCATCAACTTCTGCAACAGCTAAAGACTCAATGTTGTAACCTCTTCCTGAAAATAAACCAACTACTCTTGCTAAAACACCAGCTTCATTATCAACCCAAACAACAAATATATGTGTATCTAATTTACCTTTTTTTGTTGGTATGCTGTATGCTGACTTTGGAGAAGGCATTAAACTAATGATTTCCCTTTTCCAATGATTTTATTTTCCTCTTTATCATTTGGACCTAATATCATCTGATTATGAGGCTTTCCAGATGGTATCATAGGAAAACAATTTTCATTCGGGTCTACATGGCAATCAAATATTACTGGACCTTTGTAATCAATCATCTCCTGAATTTTATCATCTAATTCACTAGGATTATCAGCTTTAATACCCTTGCATCCATAAGCCTCTGCTAATTTTACAAAATCAGGTAAAGCTTCAGAATAACTCTCTGAGTAGTTTTTTTCATGTAGAAGTTCTTGCCATTGTCTAACCATTCCCATGTACTGATTATTTAAAATAAATATCTTTATAGGCAAATTATATTGAACAGCTGTAGACATTTCTTGCATTGTCATTAATACGGATGCTTCACCAGCAATATCGATCACAAGTTTATCTGGATGAGCAATTTGAACACCTACTGCAGCTGGAAGACCATACCCCATGGTTCCAAGACCTCCTGATGTCATCCATCTGTTAGGTTTATTAAATTTATAATGTTGGGCAGCCCACATTTGATGCTGACCTACCTCAGTTGTAATAAAGGTATCTTGATTTTTTGTTAATTCATATAATCTTTTTACGGCATGCTGAGGCTTGATCTCTTTATCACTATTGATAAAGCCAAGAGAGTCTTTCGTTCTCCACTTTTGGATTTGTTCCCACCATTTTGAAATTCTTTGTTTGTTCGAGTCTTTTAATCCATTTTGTTTTTTATTTATTTTCTTGATGACTGACTTTATTACTTCATTAACGTCTCCAACTATTGCTAGATCTACTTTTATAATTTTATTGATTGACGATGGATCGATATCAATATGAACTTTTTTTGATTTCGGCGAAAACTCATCGATCTTACCTGTTATTCTATCATCAAATCTTGCACCAATGTTAATTAACAAATCACAATCATGCATTGCATTATTAGCTTCATAAGTTCCATGCATACCTAGCATTCCGATAAATTGATTATCATCCCCTGGAAATGCCCCTAATCCTTGTAAAGTTGATGTGATTGGAAAACCAATTAATCTAACAAACTCTTTTAGAGTTTCACTAGCCTGAGGACCTGAATTTATTACTCCACCTCCAGTATAAACAACTGGTTTTTTTGCTTTTGAAATCAAATCAATTAATTGATTAATTTCATTTTCAGAAAATTTATTATGTATTTTTCCATTTAATTTTTTTTCTTTTTTAAATTTTGTATAATCAGTTTTTGCAAATTGGATATCTTTAGGAATATCAATTAGTACAGGTCCAGGTCTTCCGGTTGTTGCTACTTTAAAAGCTTCATGCATTACTTTTGGTAATTCTTTAATATCTTTAACTAACCAATTATGTTTCGTACAGGGTCTTGTAATTCCTGTAGTATCACATTCTTGAAATGCATCTGTTCCTATTAAGTGTGTGGGTACTTGACCAGAAATACAAACTAAAGGAACCGAGTCCATATAAGCATCAGTTAATGCTGTAACAACATTAGTTGCACCTGGTCCGGATGTTACTAAAACAACTCCAGGCTTGCCTGATGATCTTGCATAACCTTCTGCTGCATGACCTGCTCCCTGTTCATGTCTAACTAATATATGTTTAATTGTTGAATGATTTTTGAGTTCATCATAAATTGGTAAAACCGCTCCACCTGGATAACCAAAAATATATTCAACCTCTTGATCTTCAAGACATTTAAATACAATTTCTGCACCAGTGTATAATTTAGACATTCTGGCAATCTAGCTGAAGTTGTGCTAATTGGTCAAGACTAAGTAGAGAATATCTAAATTTTTTTTAAGAGCTTATCTAATCCAGATGGTTTCAATTTATTCCAATCTTTCATATTTCCACGAGCCCAGGTGCTCTGTCTTTTGGCATATTGCCTTGTCTTTATTGATATTTTCTCAATTAATTGTTCTATTTGGATTTTTTTTTGAAGATATTGTTTAATCTCATTAATTCCTATTGCTTTGCTTAGGCTTTTATTTTTTGGGACACGCATTTTAATAAATCTTCTAACTTCTGAAATTGCACCTAGTTTAATAATATTTTCAGATCTCTGATTTATTCTCTCTATTAAATCTTTCCTTGGAAAATCGATACAAATTTTAAAAAAGTCATTATGACTGTAATCTGACTTAGTGTTTTTAAACCAGCTAATCATAGATTTTTTTGTAAATGATTTAATTTCATATGCTCTTATAGATCTTTGTGTATCTAAAGAATTAATTTGATCTTTAATTAAAGGATCTATTTGAAGTAGCTTTTGAAAAAATTTTTGTTGCCCTATTCTTTTGTGTAAATTTCTTACTTTATTTCTAAAATTATTAGGAATTTTAGGAATATTTACTAAGCCCTCTGTCAAAGCTTTAAAATATAGACCAGTACCTCCAACCAATATTGGTGTTTTCTTTATTTTTTTACATTGCGAAATTTTTTGTTTTACCAATTTAAGCCAATCTCCTGTAGAAAAATTTTTTTTGGCATTTTGAAAGCCATATAAATGATGTTTAATATTTTGATAATCTTTTTTAAAGGGTCTTGCTGTTAAAACCTTTAACTCTTTATAAACTTGCATGCTATCAGCATTTATGATCTGACCTGAAATTTTTTTTGCTAGTTTAATTGCAAATTTAGATTTTCCAGATGCAGTAGGTCCGTAAATTAAAATAATTTTGGATTTTAAATCCATAAACTAATCTAATTTAACACCTATATATCTTTTCTGATTTTGGCTATTATATATCACAAGCAAGATAGTCTTCTGATTACTATTCAAAACTTGCTTTAGTGTTTGATTTAAATCCTGGACAGTTCTTATTTTTTTCTTTTGGGCTTCTAAAATGATACTATTCACTTCGATTGAGCCTGTTAAAGGACTGTTTTTTTCAATACTTGTAATCACTAAACCATTGGTTTGGTTGGGTAAGTTTCTCGTTTTAATATCTTGATCAGAGAGTTTTCTTACTTTTATTTTAAGGTTTTCAATTAAAGTTTCTTTTGGTATTTCTTCTTTTTTTTCTGAAATTTTAAAATCCTCTGACGTCTCAAGTCTTCCGAGTGTAATTGTTTTTGTAATTTCTTTTTTGTTTCTCCAAATTTTTACTTTTACTTTTTTTCCAACTTCAGTTCTTGCTACTATCATAGGCAGTTCTTTCATTTGCTCTATTTTTTCACCATTAAATTCTAATATAATGTCTCCGCTCTTAACCCCAGCTTTTTCAGATGGACTGTTTGGTGCAACACTTGCAACCAAAGCTCCTCTAGGTTCATCTAATTTTTCAACTTCTGCAATTTCTTTTGTTACATCTTGAATTCTAACACCAAGCCATCCTCTTTTTGTTTCACCGAACTTAATTAATTGATCAATTACTAACTTTGCACTATTTGATGGTATCGAAAAACCTATTCCAACATTTCCACTTCTACCAAGAATAGCGGTATTAATTCCTATTACATCTCCGTTCATATCAAATAAAGGACCACCTGAATTTCCCGAGTTTATAGATGCATCTGTTTGAATATAATCCTCATATCTTGATAATCCAATTGATCGATTTCTTGCAGAAATTATTCCTGAAGTAACTGTTCCACCTAATCCAAACGGATTACCTATGGCTATAACCCAATCACCTATTCTTGCTTTATCAGAATCACCAAATCTTACAGGTAAAAATTTTTCTTTTGATTCAATTTTTAAAACAGCGATATCTGAGAGAGGATCTGCTCCAATCACTTTAGCATTAAATTTTTTTTCACCATTTACTTGAACAACAATATCTTCTGCTCCTTCGATTACATGATTATTAGTTACTACTATTCCTTCTTCATCAATTATAAATCCTGAGCCCAGTGCCGAAGATTGCCTTTCTTGAGGTGTTCCAAATTCTTTAAACATATCACCAAATGGTGATCCAGGGGGAAATTGAAAATTTGGGAAAGGATTGCTTCTTTCAACAACGGTTTGTGTTGTCGAAATATTAACTACAGATGGCATTAATTTTTCTGCTAAATCTGCAAACGAATTAGGAACATTTTGAGAATTAGATACTGATGAAAAATTAAATACAAATATTAAAGAGAGGAATATTGCTTTTATTTTTATCATTCTAACTTTTAGCGTAATAAATAATTATAAATCCTATTAATGCAAAAATTAATCCACCACTACGTAATTGGCTATCTTTGATTAATTCAAGCTTTTTTAACATATTCTTCATTTTTGATGGAAATAAGGCATAAAGAATTCCCTCAATAAATAAGAACAGACCAAATGCAATGATCAATTCTTTCATCAAAGTTTACTCTGTTTGTGGTTTTATGTTCCCAAAGAATTTAAAGAATTCACTATCAGGAGATAGAATTAGAGATGTCTCTCCACCTATTAAAGCATTTTCATAAGCTTGCATAGCTCTATAAAATGCGAAGAACTCTGGATCCTGTCCAAACGCTGCAGCAAAGATGTTATTTCTTTTACCATCTCCTTCACCTTTCATTATCTCAGATTTTTTTTGAGCCTCAGCTAAAATTACAGTTACTTCTTTGTCAGCAGTCGATGTAATTGTTACTGCCATTTCAGCTCCTCTTGCTCTAAATTCTTTTGCCTCTCTCTCCCTTTCTGTCTGCATTCTTCTAAAAATTGCATCACTGTTAGCTTGGGGAAGATCAGCTCTTTTAATTCTAACATCAACTATCTTTATTCCAAAATTTTCTGCTTCATTATTTACACCTTCTTGAATTAAAGCCATTTGTTTTGTTCTGTCCTCTGATAGAAGTGTTTGAAGTTCTTGTTGTCCAAGAACGTTCCTGATTCTTGAGTTAATAATCGTTGCTAATCTTGATCTTGCAACTCTCTCATTCCCAACTGAAATATAAAACTTTAGGGGATCAACTATTTGAAATCTTGCAAATGCATCAACTATTAATCTCTTTTGATCTGAGGCGATCACTTCTTCTGGGGGTGTATCTAAATTAAGAATTCTTTTATCTAAAAATACAACGTTTTGAATAAAAGGTATTTTAAAGTTTAATCCAGGTTTTAAAATTATTCTTTTTGGATCACCAAATTGTAGAACGATTGCCTGATTAACTTCTTTAACAATAAAAATTGAAAAGAATGCAACTGCAGCCAAAGCAACTATAATTCCAGCGGTAATTTTTCCAGCATTCATATTAATTTGTCACTTTCTTTTTTTGTAATTCAGGTAGTGGTAAATAAGGAACTACACCTGATCCTGCATTTTTTTCAATTATCACTTTATCGATATCAGCTAAAACTTTTTCCATTGTCTCCAAATACATTCTTTCTTGCGTTACAGATTTAGCATTTTTATATTCATCATAGATTGCTAAGAACCTGCTGGCTTCACCCTCAGCTTTTGCTACAACTTCTTTTTTATATGCTTCTGCTGCTTGTAGAATTTTTTCAGCTTCCCCTCGTGCTCTAGGTATAACATCATTAGCATAAGCTTCAGCTTCATTTTTTGATCTTTCCATATCAGCTCTTGCAGCCTGTACATCTCTAAACGCATCAATTACCTGATCAGGTGGGTCTGCTTTTTGTGTTTGAACTTGTGTGATTTGAATACCACTATTGTATTCATCTAAAATCTTTTGAATAATTTCTTGTGTATCTGTCTCTATTACTGATCTACCTTCAGTTAAAATAGGTTGAATATCAGATCTAGCAATCACCTCTCTCATAGCCGTCTCTGCCGCTGCTTTAACTGTTCCCTCTGGATCTTGTATTTTAAATAAAAAGTTTCCTGCATCTTTGATAACCCAGAAAACTGAAAAGTCGATATTAACAATATTTTCATCTCCAGTTAACATTAAGCTTTCTTGAGGAACATCAGCTACTCCACCTTGAGAAGTAAATCCACTGTCTCTTTCAGATCTAAAACCTATATCAATTCTATTAACTTTGGTGACTTTTGGAGTTAGCACAGACTCTACAGGAAAAGGAATATGATAATTTAATCCAGGTTGAGTTGTTTTTACAAATTTACCAAATCTTAAAACTACCCCTTGTTCATCTGGTAACACTCTATAAAGGCCGCTTGCCAGCCAAACAAAGGCTAAAATAATTAAAACTAAAACTGCTTGCTTACCCCCTGAGGAACTGCCCCCAGGTAAAAATCTTTTAATTTTTTCTTGAAACTCTCTAATTATTTTATCAATGTCTGGAGGAGTTGGACCTCTGCCGGAACCATTACCGCTTCCTCCTGGGGGTGCTCCCCAAGGACTTCCACCACCTTGTCTAAAATCATCTGGCATACGGCAATCTATATAATGTCTTTATGGGGAAAAACAAGTTAAGATCCTAATATGCCTAAGGAAAAACCAGAATTAAGTGACGCAATGAGAGCTAAAATGAGTAGGAAATTGCCAGAGAAAAATCCAATTAAAGGCACTAAGTTTACAATTGCTGTTTCTAGTGCGAAAGGCGGTGTTGGAAAATCTACTTTTGCTACTAACCTAGCATTGGCCTTAAAAAAAGCTGGATGTAAAGTTGGTTTATTGGATGCAGATATTTATGGTCCCTCAATTCCTAAAATGTTGGGAATCGAAGAAAAACCCAAAAGTGATGGGCAAAAATTAGATCCTGTAATTAAGTATGATATTCAGTGTATGTCTATTGGTTTCTTAACTGATCAACAAACACCTATGATTTGGCGAGGACCAATGGTGACTAGCGCAATTAGAACTTTTACACAAAAAGTTAATTGGAAAGATTTAGATTTTATAATTGTTGATATGCCTCCTGGAACTGGTGATACCCAACTCACCTTTTCTCAAGAAATAAAAATGGATGGAGCAATCATAGTTTCAACTCCACAGGAGGTTGCTCTTTTAGATGTAAAAAGAGGAATTAAGATGTTTGATAAACTTGGTGTAAAAATTTTAGGATTGGTTGATAACATGAGTTACTTTATTGGAGATGATAATAAAAAATATAAAATTTTTGGAGAGGGTGGAGTTAAAAATACTGCGCAAGAGTTTAATAAAGAATTCTTAGGAGAAATTCCAATTAATCCTGAAGTAGGAAGATCAGGTGATAAAGGGAAACCGATTGTTGAAGAAGATCCAAATAACCAAATATCAAAAATTTATATAGATTTTGCCAATAAGATTAAATCAATTTATCTTTAAGATCAAAAGCTTCCATTAATTCATTCCATTCTCTTTTAGATAATCCAGAATCTTCCATAGAAATATTTTCACCCCTGATAAGTTTTTGAATTATAATTTTTCCTTTTGCTGAAACTTCAGTTCCACCAACTCTATAATCCATAAAAGCCTCATATGTTATTGGAACCCATTTCTTTAATGTATCCAACATAATATCTGCATAAACTCTAATCTCGTATTGTGCGTGATGATCTGCTCTTAACCTTAAAAAGTTCATGAGATTTAATAAATCTGTTTTCCAATACCACTGAGTATAAGTATTTAATGTTAAATTCATTCTCGCAAGTTCTCTAGCCAAACCTTTTTTGCTATCATCAATGGTAGATCCATCATATCTTTCATTAAGCATTGTCTCATAATTTTTATATGTTCTTTCAGCATCATCTTTTAAAAGTTCTAAAACTTCATTTGCCTGTTCACCTTCTAAAACATCACCTCTACCTTGTCTGTTAGATATTGATTGAGCAGCAAGATTTTCCTTGGTCGGCAGATAAAATTCTTTATCTAAAATTGAGTATCTCGCAGAATACTCATTAACATTTGCAGTCCTATGTCTAATCCATTGACGAGCAATAAAAATTGGTAGTTTGATATGATATTTAATTTCACACATCTCAAATGGGGTGCTGTGCCAATGACGCATTAGGTATTTTATTAACCCTGCATCAGTAGAAACTTGTTTGGTTCCTTTACCATAAGAAACTCTAGCTGATTGAACAATTGAAGTATCATCTCCCATATAATCAACAACTCTCACAAAACCATGGTCAAGGGCAGGCAATGCTTCGTAAAGAATTTTTTCTAATTCTGGTGAAGAAACTCTTTTTGTTGAATTGCTTTGTGATTGCTGATTTTTTATATCTTCTAGTTGTTCTTTAGTTAATTTCATGAATGTTATTGAATCTCTTGAATTTCCTTTTATATTAATAAAGTTGGATTTCCAACTATGACGATAAACGAATTTCGTAATAACCATTGCGGACGTGGGGGCAGTACCCACCACCTCCACCATTACAACTTATGGGGGTGAACTAGATTCGACGGGTGACTAAAGGCTATTCTTTCGTTCGGAATTGTTCCTCCGTAAAGGGCTAATTTATAATTGCTAACGAAAGTTACGCACTTGCTGCCTAATTAACTTTGTTAATTATGTAGACGGGGTTTGGGGCACCTGGCAACAGAACGCCCCTTTAAATCTAATAATTTATTGTAATCACGTCTCATGTGACAATCATTAAATTTTAAAAAACTAAAATGACATTACTTAAATCACATAACAAAAGGATAATTATGAAAAAAACTATATTATCAATCATGCTTGTGATGTTTGTAAGTTCGGCATTTGCAGGATCTTGCCCAATGATGGCAAATAATACTGATGCAAAAATTGCAGAAGCACAAAAACTTCGTGATGCTGGAATGAAAGCTCACACAGACGGCGATCATGCAAAATCAGAGGAATTACTTAATAAAGCTTTAGAATTATTTAAGAGCTAATTTAGTTTAGGGGCACCTGGCAACAGAACGCCCCTAAATTTTACTTTAAAAATTTTTTCAAATTGGGTTTAAAATAATTAGGGCCTTTCATAACCTTACCATTTTCGTTATAAATTGGATTACTATCGTTATCTAACTTACTCATATTAGAGTTTTGAACCTCATCAAAGCACCTATCAAGATTTATACCAAAGGCATGGCCTGCTCCATAAGTTACGTATAAAATATCAGTTAAAGCATCAGCTACCTCAACTAAATCTTTTTTATGAATTGCATCTTTTAATTCCTCCAATTCCTCTTTTATAAGACTCAATCTAAGATTATTTATCTTATCAGTGCTTAACGAAGGTTTTGATTTAACCTCTTGACCAAAAGTTTTCATAAAAGTGCCTACTTTTTCAAAATTTGTCATTTTGCTCCTATTAGTTAAATGATTTTTATTATATATGTATACTTTACTTATAAATGAAATATCGTAAAGAATACGACAGTATTGGATCAATTAATGTGCCTAACGATAAGTATTGGGGTGCTTCAACTCAAAGATCAAAAAAATATTTTGATATAGGAGATTTTTTAGTTAGACCAGTATTAATTAAATCAATAGCAATTATTAAGAAAGCTGCTGCAAGAGTTCATCAAAAAGAAAAGCAAATATCGCCTAAAATTGCAAATGCTATAATTGCAGCATCAAATGAAATTTTTTCTGGAAAACTTGATGACCACTTTCCACTAAAGGTTTGGCAGACTGGATCTGGTACCCAAACAAACATGAATGTAAATGAGGTTATAGCCAATAGAGCGATAGAAAAATTAGGTGGCAAAAAAGGTTCAAAGAAGCCTGTGCATCCGAACGATCATGTAAATAAGTCTCAATCAACTAATGACGTTTTTCCCACTGCAATGCACATTGCCATAGCAATGGAGACAAAAAATAAATTATTACCCTCTTTGATATTACTTGATAAAGAATTAAAAAAAAAAATTTCTCAATTTAAAAATATTATTAAAGTTGGAAGAACTCACTTGCAAGATGCAACTCCACTTTCTTTAGGTCAAGAATTTTCTGGTTACCAATCTCAAATTGAGGACTGTATTAAAAGAGTAAATAATGCTTTAAATGAAATTTATTTTCTTGCTCAAGGTGGTACAGCAGTAGGTACTGGAATAAATAGTAAAAAAAATTTTGATAAAAAAATAATTAACGAGATAAAGAAAATAACAAAGTTGCCATTCAAACCTACAAAAAATAAATTTGCAGCGCTTGCAGCGCATGATGAAATTGTTAATTTTTCTGGTACCTTAAATACAACGGCTGTAAGTTTAATGAAAATTGCAAATGATATTAGGTTTTTGGGTTCTGGACCAAGAGCAGGATATGGAGAACTAATTTTACCAGCAAATGAGCCAGGATCATCAATTATGCCTGGTAAAGTAAATCCAACCCAATCTGAAGCTGTTACAATGGTTTGTGTTAAAGTAATTGGTAATCATAATGGAATTACAATGGCAGGCTCGCATGGGCATTTTGAGCTGAATGTATTTAAACCGTTAATTGCTCATAATATTTTGCAATCAATAAATTTATTAGCTGATAGTATTAAAAACTTCTCACTTTATTGCGTAAAAGGACTTAAAGCAGACAAATCGAAGATAAAAGAATACCTAGATAATTCTCTAATGTTAGTAACAGCATTAGCTCCACATATTGGATATGATAATTCTGCAAAAATCGCAAAGCTAGCGTTGAAAAATAAAACGACCCTTAAACACGAAGCTTTAAAGTCAAAATTGATTAACGAAAAAGACTATGACAGGATTGTTAACCCAAAAAAAATGATTTATCCTGCGTAAGTTTGAAAAAAATCTTTCACAAAGTTTCTAAAAGTTACTTTGTTAAATAAATTTTTGTTATTATTATTATAATCTTCTAAAAATTTCTCAAGAATTCGATTTGACTTATTGTCAATCTTAATATTGTTTAAAGTCAACTTATCCTCTGTAAAATCATATACAAAATCTATTTTTATTTCATCAAAAACATTTCTGTAATTTCTTTTAATCTGAAAATATCTAAAAAACTTTTCTACATCATTAAAATTAAATAAAATTTCTCCTATAAACTTTTTTCCATTTTTATCGTTTGCAAACTCAATATCCTTAGATTTAATTGAAACTGCTTGATACCATTTAACATCAAGATTACTCATAAAAATTCTGCCATTATCAAATTGAATTTCTAAAATGAAATCAGTCAAATATTCAAACTTATCAATTTTATCAACATCGATCTTAATAATGGCACTTAAGTTAGGATTATTTAATAATTCTGTGTCAAGTACATCAAGTATAAGAGACTCGCTTTGAAAAATCTTTTTTTGGCTTATATAATCAAAGCTTAAATTGCTAAAAAAATAAAAAGGTTTAAAATTAAAACCTCCAGTAAATTTTTTATCTTTTGATAAAAAATTTAATTTTTCATTTTTGATAACATAATCAAACGAATTACTTTTATTGAATAAATCAATATTTAAGAAACCACTAACTTCAGAATCGTCATATTCAATCGTACTTACTAAATTTAAGCGAATTTTTTTTGATATTAGTTTAATGTTTTTATTTTCATTTGTTACATTTTTTAAAACATTTAGCCTAAAAGGAATGTTAAAAATCTCGAACGATGTCTTTACTTTTTGAAAATCATTTTTTTCATCGTAGAAAAATTTCAAGTTTTCTACTTTAGACAAAAATAGTAATTCATCGTTTTGATCTTTATAGAAAAGCTTTGATTTCTTAAATAAAAAATTATCTTGTGATTCAGACTTTTTTAAAGTTTTATTAAAAAATTTTAAATTATTAGCATCTACGTTAAATTCGTTACCATTAAAAATTACATCTTTAACATTTAGTTTATCAAATGAAAAAAAATTATTGAAAGAAATATAAAATTTAGCATAGTTAGAATTACCTAAAATTTTATCATTGAAGATAATATCTAAATTTTTAGTATAGAAATATGGTTTTGGTAGTAAACCGTATTTAACTTTTTCATTAAATTCTATTTCTATTTCATAACTTTTATTAATCTGTTTTTTTAAAAATTTTTTAGTTTCGTCTTCGTTGTAAAAAACAGGCATAGAGAAATAGCTTAAAAATAACAAAAAAATTATTGTTATTGGTAAAACTGTCTTATTTTCAAAAAAACTTAATTTTTTCTTGCTCTGATTGTATTTCTTAAAATCTTTAAATTTATTAA
Organism: uncultured Pelagibacteraceae bacterium; assembly: GCA_902594395.1. Classification (GTDB taxonomy): domain Bacteria; phylum Pseudomonadota; class Alphaproteobacteria; order Pelagibacterales; family Pelagibacteraceae; genus Pelagibacter. Next base: position 17,390 of record CACJLZ010000001.1, on the reverse strand, counting down.
AAAAACTTTCAAACTTCTGGTCTAGCTCAATTATTATTTTTCTGAAAGGTGTACGTTTGTTTTTTTGGTGCTTAGATCTCCCTAATTCTATAAAAAAACTTTCTATAATTTTATTTATTGATATTAATAATTTTCGAAATTTTTTTTTATAATAATTTAAATTAAACATGAATTGTCCAAACTTATAATTAAAATATCTAAATGGTAAACTCTGATTATTTAGAAAATTTAAATGAAGCTCAAAAACAAGCTGTATTATCCTTAGATGGACCACTATTGATTGTTGCTGGTGCTGGATCAGGAAAAACAAAGGTTTTAACAAGCAGAATTGCTCATATAATCAAAAATAAAAAAGCTTTTCCAAATCAAATACTTGCAGTCACTTTTACAAATAAGGCTGCAAAAGAAATGCAAGATAGGGTGAGCAAAATTCTTGGTTCATCAGCGGTTGGTTTGTCCTGGCTTGGTACATTTCATTCAATTTGTGCAAAATTATTAAGAAAGCATGCTTCAGCAGTTAATCTTAATTCAAATTTTACAATTGTTGATACTGATGATCAAATCAGATTAATCAAAAATATTTGTAAAGCAGAAAATATCGATACCAAACAACTTGCTCCAAGGTATGTTATTGCCATAATTGATAAATGGAAAAATAAAGGATTATATCCCAGTGAAGTAAAGGTTAATCCAAAAGATATTTATGAAAAAACAATTTTGCCAGTTTATAAAATTTATCAACATAAGTTGACAGAATTAAATGCGTGTGACTTTGGTGATTTAATTTTACATTCTGTTAAAATTTTAGAAAAAAATGAAGATATTAGAAAAATCTACTCTAGGAATTTTAAATATATACTTGTAGATGAATATCAGGACACAAATTACATACAAAGCCAATGGTTAAATTTGTTAGCTGAAAAAAATAAAAATATATGTTGTGTCGGTGATGATGATCAGTCAATTTATAGTTGGAGAGGTGCTGAAATAAAAAATTTTTTAGAATTTGATAAAATTTATCAAAATACCAAAGTAATAAGACTGGAAAAAAATTACAGATCCTCAAAAAATATTTTGTCCGTGGCTTCTTCCTTAATATCTAATAATCGAAATAGAGTAGGGAAGACTTTGAGATCAACAATGGAGGAAGGTGATTTAATTAAATTAAACTGTTTTAAAAATGGAAAAGATGAAGCGATCGGAGTTTCTGATGAAGTAGAAAAAATAAAAAAGAAATATTCGTTGAATAACATTGCAATTTTAGTAAGAGCTATTTTTCAAACAAGAGAATTTGAAGAAAGATTTTTAAAGATAGGTATGCCCTACCGAATTTTAGGAGGAATTAAATTTTATGAGAGAGCTGAAATTAAGGACTGTGTTGCTTATCTAAGATTAATTAATCAAGAGAGGGATGACTTAGCCTTTGAAAGAATAGTTAATAATCCAAAGAGATCAATTGGTGATAGCACGATTAAAATTATTCATGAATACTCAAAGAAAAATAAGATAAGTTTGGAGTACTCAGCAAGAAAGATGATAGAAAAAAACTTAATAAAACCCAAAGCAAAAATAAGTTTAAGTATATTTTTAGATTTAATTTCAAAATGGAGAAATGATTTAAAAATTAAAAAATATAATCATATCAAATTACTGCAGATACTTTTGGACGAGTCTGGATACTCATCTATGTTAAAAAACAAAAAAGATCTAGAAAATGAAAATCGTTTAGAAAATATAAAAGAATTGTTAAGTGCAATGAAAGAATTTGATAATCTTGAAAGTTTTTTAGATCATGTATCTCTTGCAACCTCAATTGATCAAGACTGGGAAGGTGAAAAAATTAATATGATGACAATGCATGCAGCTAAAGGTTTAGAGTTCGATGTGGTTTTTTTACCCGGATGGGAAGAAGGTTTATTTCCTCATCAAAAATCAATTGAAGAAAAAGGACATAGTGGATTAGAGGAGGAAAGAAGATTGGCTTATGTAGGAATTACTAGAGCTAAAAAAAATGCAATTATTTCTTTCTCAATGAATAGATTTTATCAGGGAGATTGGATAGATAGTATGGCTTCAAGATTTATTGACGAACTTCCCGAAAATAATTTAGAAAAAAATTCATATTTTGACGAAAATAATGATTCATTTGATGAATTTGAGTTCAATCAAGACATAGAATTAGATGATGATCCCAAGAAAAGTCCGGGTTGGATTAGATATCAAAAAAGAATTAAATGACTAAAAACATAATAGATAAATTAAAAGATCAATTTCTTAGATACAATATTGATGGATATGTTGTACCAAAAAATGATGAATTTTTCTCAGAATATTCAAATAAAGATAGACTTAAAATTATATCTAATTTTACTGGATCAGCTGGATATGCTGTAATTCTAAAAAAAAAAAATTTTTTATTTGTTGATGGAAGATATTCAATTCAAGCAAAAATTGAAAGTGGTAAGAATTTTAAAGTTTTTGATTACAGAAAAATAGTAGATACAAATGTATTTAAAAATTTAAATCTAGGAATTGACCCAGCATTATTTACTTCAAATCAGATTAAAAGATTTTTTTTAAAAAATAACAAAGTGACTTTAATCAATAAAAATTTAATTGATAAAATTTTTAAATTCAAAAATAAAAATAAAGTTCCTTTTTATACTCTAAATAAAGAAACTACTGGTGAAAGTCATTTACAGAAAATTTCTAAAGTTTGTTCATACTTAAAAAAAAATAAATCTGATTATATATTTATCACAGCTCCAGAAAATATTGCATGGTTATTAAATATAAGAGGATATGATAACCCAACTAGTCCAATACCGAATTGTTATCTTGTTATGAGTAAAGAAAAAAATATTTATTTAATTGTTGATAAATATAAATCAAAAAATCTTACTAAAGAAAAAAGATTTAAAAAAATTCAAATAATTGATCCAAATAATATTTTTTCTTTATTTCTAAGTTTAGATAAAGGAAGCATTTTAATTGATGAGAAAACCTGCTCTTTACATTTTGAAGAAGTATTAAAAAAAAAATTTAGATTAATAAAAAAAGAAGATCCGATCTATTTCTTTAAGTCAATTAAGAATAAGACTGAAATTAAAAATACAATAGATGCTCACATCATTGATGGAGTCGCATTAACAAAATTCATTTATTGGATAAAAAATAAAAAAAAATTGGACATCACAGAGGTTGATGCCCAAAATAAATTAGAAAAATTCAGAAAAATGAATTCAAAATATTTATTTCCAAGTTTTAAAACAATAGCTGGAAGTGGAAAAAATGGAGCAATTGTTCATTATAGAGCAACGAAGTATAATACCAAATTTTTAAAAAGAAATGAAATTTTATTATGTGACTCTGGTGGACAATATAAATTTGGAACAACAGATGTTACAAGAACAATTTGTTTTTCCAATCAAAAAAAATACATAAAAGATATTTACACAAATGTTTTGAAAGGACACATTGCAGTTGCTAATACAGATTTAAATAAAAAGAAAACTGGAAAACTAATTGATATTGAAGCAAGAAAATTTCTTAAAAAAAATAATATGGATTACTCTCATGGAACCGGACATGGTGTAGGTTATTTTCTAAATGTTCATGAAGGTCCACAAGCTATTTCAAAAAACAATACAATTAAAATTGAAAATGGAATGATTTTGAGTAATGAACCTGGATATTATAAAAGAGGTAAATTTGGAATACGCATTGAGAATTTAATTTATGCAAAAAAAATAAAAGGTCAATTATTTTTCCAAAATTTAACTTTGGCACCAATAGAAACAGATTTAATTAATTATAAACTCTTAAATGAAAAGGAGAGAAGTTATCTTTTTAAATATCATTTAGAGGTATATTCAAAATTATCGCCATTTCTCAACAAAAATGAAAAAAAATGGTTGGCTAGATTTATTTAAGCATTTTAAGCCAAGAAGACTGGTCTAAAATTTTTATTTTTAAACCTCTTGCAACATCAATTTTTCTGTTTGTTGGTTTTTCTCCGACTATTAGATAATCAAGTTTTTTTGTTACATTGCTAACTATTGACCCCGAATTTTGTTCTATTAAAGATTTTGCTTCAGAACGGCTCATGTTTGAAAGTTTACCAGTGAACATAAAAGTTTTATTATTTAATATGCCATCGGTTTTTTTATTTTCAGCATTTTTTACTGTGAGTATTTTTTCTAAGTTCTGTAAAACGTGTAAATTTGTACTATTTTTAAAAAAATTTTTTATTGAACTAATTTGAGTCTCACCAATCCCATCAATATTGATTAAATTATCAAAATTATTTTTTTTGGATAAAGAAATAAAATTTCCTAATGATTTTAAATTTTTTGCTATAATTTTTGCATTTTCTAAACCTATATGTCTAATTCCTAATGCATAAATAAATTTTTCAAATGAAATTATTTTTTTTTGGTTAATTGAATATTTTAAATTTGAAACTGATTGCTTTCCCCATCCTTCTAAACTTTCTATTTTTACGTAATCAAGATTAAAAATATCTTGTGGAAATTTGATTAAATTTAAATTCCAAAAATTTTCAACAATTTTTTTTCCAAAACCATCAATATTGAAAGCTTCTTTAGAAACAAAATGTTTTATCTTTTCTATTGCCATTTTTTCACATTCATACCCTTCACTTGAACATCTTCTTACAGCGTCTTCTTTTTTTGTGGTAAAATTAAAATCTTTAACAGTTTTTGACCCACAAGATGGACAATTTTTCGGAAAATTAAATTTTTTTGAATTTTTATTTCTCAACTTTAAATCAACTGAAATTACGTGAGGTATAACATCTCCCGCTCTTTCAATTAAAACCGTATCTCCAATTCTTATATCCTTTCTATTTATTTCTTCTTCATTATGCAAAGTTGCATTTGAAACAACAACACCTCCAATTTTTACTGGTTTTATTTTTGCTACAGGTGTTAGGGCGCCAGTCCTACCAATTTGAATTTCAATATTTTCAATTTTCGAGACACTACTATTGGCAGAGAACTTATGTGCAATAGCCCACCTTGGAGCATTTGCAACATTTCCTAATCTTTTTTGTAATCCAAAATCATTAACTTTGTAGACGATTCCATCGATATCAAAATCTATTTGATCTCTTTTTTTTTCAACTTCATTATAATTTTTCATTAAATCTTTTATTGTTCCAATTTTTTTGTTTAAAGGATTTGTTTTAAAACCCCATTCTTTTAATTTTTTTAAATAATCTTCTTGAGTAGAAACTTCTAAACCTTTTTCATAACCAAAAGTATAGGCTATAAATCTTAATGGAATCTTTTGTGTTTCTTTAGAATCTTTTTGTCTCAACGAGCCGGAAGCTGCATTTCTAGGATTTGCGAATTTATTTCTTAAATTTTTAAAATCGCTGTTTTGAATAAATACCTCACCTCTTATATCTATTTCTTTAGGAAAACTTTTTAATTTAATTTCGTGTGGTATATCTTTAATTGTTTTTAAGTTTTCTGTAATGTCTTCTCCTTCTTTTCCATCACCTCTTGATAAACCAGTTATAAATTTTCCATCTTTAAACAACAAAGATGCCGATATTCCATCAATCTTAGGCTCTGCGCTGTACTCAATATTCAATCTTGTTTCATTATTGAGAAAATTCAAAATTTTTTTTTCAAAATTTATAAGATCTTCCTCACTAAATGCATTACTCAGGGACAACATTGCTGTTTTATGTTTTATTTTTTTAAAAATTTTAGAAGGTTTGAAACCTACAGAATTAGAGGGAGAATCTTTGTGATTTAAAAATTTATATTGTTTCTCTAAATCAATTATCTCCAATTTTAATTTATCAAACTCACTATCATCAACTAAAGGTTGATTTAAATTATAGTAATGTTTGTTGTATTTTTGAAATAATTTAATTTTATTTAGATATTTTCGATTAATTCTCTCATCAATCATTTTTTAAAAAAGGCTTTTTATTGTACTTAAGATTTTACTATTTTCTTTCTTTTTGTCTCGAACGGAAACTTTGTATTCTTTATTAAAAATTCTATATGTTTCTTTATACCATTCACCTGAATTATAATTGTAACCCAGTAATGCAGCATATTTAAGTGACTCTTCCTCCATGCCTAATATGTAATAAATTTCTACTAATCTATGAATTGCCTCCTCTACATGATCTGTTGTGTCATAATTATTTAATACATTTTTAAATCTATTTAGAGCAGGTATCCATTTTTTTTTACTAAAGTAATGTCTACCAATATATACTTCTTTAGCAGCTAATATATTATTAATTAAATCAATTTTGTATCTCGCATCATAAGCATAATCAGTGTCAGGATAATTTTCAACAATATAAATAAGTTCTTTTTTAGATTGAATTAAGGGAGCTAAGTCTTTTTTTTCACCTTCAATAGTCTCATAATAACACATCGCTAAAAGATAATGTGCATATGCCAAATTTTTATCTTTAGGATAGGTTTTAAAATATCTTTTAAGATTCTCGATTGCTAAAGAATAATAACCTTGTAGATAGTACGAATATGATGCCATTAAAACCGACTTTGGTGCCCATTTAGATTGCGGCAATAATATTTCAACTTCTAAAAATTTTTTACTTGCAGCAAAATAATCACCAGTTTCTATAAAGTCCATACCTTCTTTATATGCAGAAATAATTTCTTCGCTTTGACTGGTTTCCTTAATTAGTTTAATTTTTTCTGCTTCTTTTCCACATGAATTAAAAAATAAAAAAGTAAATAAAATTAAAATAATTTTAATCTTAGACATATCTTAAATATATACTAAAAAAAACTGCAAAGATGAATATTTTATTAAGCTATTGATCTTAACAAGCTTCTATTTATCAGTGTATGTGGAAGTGTTCTCTCTTGTATTTCAATAATTGAAAAATTATCTTTATTTTCAAATACTTTTCTTAGCAAATTATTTGTCATAGAATGCCCTCCCTGAGAACAGTTTATACTTGCTATCATTCTATATCCGCTGGTAAAAAGATCACCGATACAATCTAAAATTTTATGATTTACAAATTCTTTTGTATTTCTCAGACCATCTGGATTTAAAATATTTTCGCCTCTAACAACTATTGCATTCTCTAAACTACCACCTTTTGCTAAACCATTTTTCTTTATTGCCTCGATATCTTCATACAAACAAAAGGTTCTTGAATTGAAAATTTCCTCGAGATTATCCTCATAAACGTTAACCTTATTTCTTTGGTTACCAATAACTTGATTCTGATACTTAAGCTGAAAATCTATGTCTAGACTTAACTTTGAAGGTTCAATTGAAATAAACCTATCATTGCTTTTAAATTCAATTTTTCTATTTATTTTAATAATTTTAATTGGCTTATTACTTGAATCCAAACCTACTGATAAAATTTCATTTATAAACAACTTGGCTGATCCATCTAAAATTGGAACTTCTTCATTATCAATTTCTACTAAAGCATTATCAATTCCAAGTCCAAATAACGCACCCATTAAATGTTCAATAGTTGAAACCTTTACGCCGTAGCTATTGCTTATAGTTGTGCAAAGAGCTGTATTACTCACGTTCATAAAGTTTGGATAGATGAGATTATTTTCTTCTAAATCAATTCTTTTGAAAACAATTCCAGTATCTGGCTTAGAAGGTTTAATACAAATTTTAACTATCTTGCCACTGTGAAGTCCTACCCCACTGAAGGAAACTTTTTTTTTAATTGTTTTTTGGTTTAATAAAGACACTTCGTAGTATTAATCCTCAGTCACACAAAATTAAAAACAACAAATATTACGAGAAAATACAGATTAATTGAAAAAATTGAAAAATTTCTCAAAAAAACCAGGATTTTTTGGTTTTTTTTTCATTAAGGTCACTTCATTTTCGTTAAAACCAGTCAGAATTTTTTGTGCAACTAATTCTAAATTATTGCTGTTAATGTTCAAAAAACTATCAAGGTACCTATAACTAATTGTTCTATAAACAGATATCTGAAATTTATTTAAAGCTTTTTCTAAATTATCCAAAATATTATTAGGTACACAGATAAAACTAAGGTCTAAAGATAAATTCTCACAGTTATCTTTATCTGGTAAAAGTTTATAGTATTCATTATCAATATAAAATTGATCAATTTTCATATGAATAACCTCTGCTTTTTTTAAAGTTTCTTCACAATAATTCTTTGCTTCTATTAATAAATTATTAATGATTTTTGTATTTATAGGAGTCTCATTAATCTTATTTTTAATTGAAAGATTAACTGAAAAAATCTCCTCATTTTCAATTATTAAATAGATAACTTTTATGAATTCACCCAATTCTTTTTCAATTTTAAAAATGTTTTCATTTAAAAATTCACTAAATAAATTAAAATCAAAATTTTTATTTTGATTTTTTAAGATAGTTTCTTTTTTGTAATTAATTTTATTTGCTTCACCAAGTGATATAATTATTAATTTATTTGAACTAATAAAGATAAATATTTTATTAATTGAACTATTTCTCATTTAATATGATTTGATTTTGTTGGCGAAAGTCTACAATTGTTTTTTCATTAATTTTTTTTTCATTAGACATTCGAACGTATAAATTTAATATTTCTTCGATATCTTTTTTTGGAAGTTTTATTAAATTTCCATTACGAGTTTCAATATCCCACCTGTTTGACTTATATAAATATAAGTTTGAAATTTCACTAAACTCAAAAAGCGAGCTATCAATTTTCCTTTTTAACTTGAGAAACTCTGAAATATCCAAATCACCAAAAATAAAAGGGAGTTCTAATACAAAATCTTTATTTTCAATTAGTTTTCCATTTGATCCAATCAAATAATCAAAACCATTTCTTTTTGTTTGTGCAAGTATTTCTGTTTTCTCTATAAAGATTTTTAATGTTGATGGATAATTTTTGAATATTTCAAATTGTTCAATAATATTAATTGAACTAATTTTTTTTTTTAAATATTGCTTATCTAAATGAAATATACTTTTAAAATTAGAATCATAAATAATACTTTCAATTCTCTTTCTTTCATCAAGATTTAAACCACTAATCTCTATCTGATTAATTTTTGGAAAACTTACATTTATTAATGAAGTATTATTTATTGATACAAGAAAACAAAACAATAATAAGTAAATTATAATTTTTTTACTTATTAATAGATGCATCTTTTAAAATTAATTTTATTAGATTTATGAAATTAATTCCAATATAGGCTGATATCTCCGGAACTAAAGATAGTTTTGTCATTCCAGGCTGGGTATTAATTTCTAAAAGGTAAAATTTTCCTTTGAAATATTTGAAATCTGATCTTGTAACTCCTCTACACCCCATCAAATTATGTGCTTTTAAAGTTGTATTCATAAGAATTTCGAATTTTTTTTTTGGTAAGTCTACAGGAATAATATGCTCAGTCTTAGCATTTAAATTGTATTTTGCCTGATAATCATAAAATTTTCTTTTTGGTTTAAGTTCAATTGCTCCAAGTTTTTTTTTTCCAATTATAGCTGATTGAATTTCTCTCCCAGGAATAAATTGTTCTATTAATATTTTTTTATAATCTTTTAACAATTTTATTTTTCTCGATAAATTATTTTTATTACAAATATAAACATTAACACTAGAACCTTCATTTATTGGTTTAATAACAACAGGGAAGTTTAACTTTTTTTTTACTAAACTAATAAGTTCTTTATTAGTTTTATTAAAAGTAAAAATGAAATATTTAGGTGTCAAAATTTTATTTTTAATTAAAATTTTTTTAGAAATTTCTTTATCCATTGCTTTAGCAGAGGCAATCACACCTGAATGGGTATAAGGTATACCTATTGTCTCAAGGATTGTTTGTATGTATCCATCTTCACCGAACTGCCCGTGTAGAGCATTAAAAATGAAATGGGGTTTGAAACTTTTTGTTACAGATATTAAATCTTGGTCTGGCTCGCATGTTTTTACCATGTAGTTATTCTTTTTTAATTCTTTGGCAACCTGCCTTCCTGTCTCTAAGCTGATAATTCGTTCCTTAGAAATACCGCCTGAAATTATCAAAATTTTTTTTTTCAATTTATTCCAATATTTTAATTTCTTTATCTAATTTTATGCCAGTTTTTTCTAGAACTTTTTTTGAAACAAAATCAATTAATTTTTTCATATCATCAAATGTTGCATTACCGTTGTTTATAAAAAAATTTGAATGTTTTTCTGAAATATGTGCATCACCAAACTTGGTATCTATTGAGACTGATTCTCTTATCAGTTCCCAAACTTTTTTATTTGTTTGATTTATCGGGTTTTTAAAGGTGCTTCCACCAGTTTTAACTCTCATTGGTTGATTTTTTTCTTTCAAAGATTTCATTTTCATTATTTCACTATTTACTTTTTTAAAATTACTTTTAATTCCTTTGAAAGAAGCACTTAAAAAAATCAAATCTTCGGATAAATCATTTTTTCTATAATCAAAATTTATTTCTTTTGAGGGAATTGTTATTAAATTCCCTTTTTTATCTAAAGCTTGGATAGAGAGAAGAATATCTTTAAATTCTCTTCCAAAACATCCTGCATTCATTTTAATACCCCCGCCTATGGATCCTGGAATGCAGGATAAAAACTCAAATCCACTCAAATTATTTTCAGCAGCAAAACTAGATAAGCTATTATCTAAAACGCCACTTCCAGAAATAATTACGTCTTCTCTTAATAAAGATATTCTATTAAAATTTTTACTTAGCTTTATCACAACACCATCAAAAATATTATCTGAGATTAAGGTGTTAGAGCCTGCACCAATAATAAAGATTTTTTCATTATTATCGAGTACTTTGAGAAATTTAACTAAATCTCTTAAATTTTCTGCCTTGTAAAAAACTTTGGACTTTCCCCCAATATTGAACCAATTTTTTTTTTTTAAATCTTGATCGTAAATTACATTTTTATTAAAGTCTTTTAACAAATCTTTAAGCTTCGGTTTCTGCATTACATTAATTCAGGTAATTTTTTCATCCAATTTGAAATTGAACCAGCGCCCATTCCTATAACTATTTTATTTCCATAAATATTTTGTTTAAGAAATTTTGCTAATTCATTATTATTTTTAATCATAAATAGTTTTACTTTTGAGTTTTTAATTATTTCTTTTGCAAAATCATTGTAATGGAAACCCAAATTAATTTTTTCTCCTGCTGTAAAAATGGGACATAATATAATTGTGTCTGCATCTCTGAAACAATGACTGAATTCATTTCTTAAATCTTTTAATCTTGATATTCTATGTGGTTGAAAAACACAGATTTTTTCACACTTATCAAAAACTTTTTTTACTCCCTCTAACACAGATTTTATCTCTGTTGGATGATGAGCATAATCATCATAAAAATCAACTCCATTAAATGTAAATATTTTATTAAATCTTCGCTGGACACCTTTGAAGTTTTTCAGACCCTTTTTAATATTAGACACTGGGATTCCTACAGTAAGAGCAACTGCAATTGCCGCTGTGGAGTTTCTTATATTATGAAAACCTAATAATGGGATCTGAAAGTTTTTTAAAATTGTTTTTTTTTGATTTGGTAAATTTATAGATAAATCAAATTTTGAGAAAAGTTTGTTTTGAATCATATTTTTGATATGAAAATTAGCGTTAGACTTGGTACCATATGTAAAAAAATTTTTATTTCTGATATCTTTAATTAATTCATTGTTAATTTTATCATCAATACAAATAAAAGATTTCCCAAAAGATGGAACTTTTTTTATAAAGTGTAGAAAATGATTTTTTAAATCCTTCATTGATTTATAAAAATCCATGTGTTCTCTATCTACGTTTGTAATAATTGAATATGTAGGAGAAATATGAGTAAAACTTCCATCTGACTCATCTGCCTCTAATATAGACCAGTCACTCTTGCCTAATTTTGCAGTGCTCTTTATTGAATTTATTATGCCTCCATTGATTATTGTAGGATCCAACTTGGTATTTTCAAAAATAGAACTTACCAAAGATGTCGTTGTTGTTTTACCATGAGATCCAACTACAACAATATTTTTCATTAAAGAAACAAGATTTGCCAACATCTTCCCTCTTTTTATTATTGGTAATTTTTTTCTTTTAGCCTCTAGTAATTCTGGATTACTTTTTTTTATTGCAGAGGAAGTCACTACAATTGTAACACCTTTTATATTTTGTTTTTTGTGACCGATAAAAATTCTAACACCCTGTTTTTTTAATTTTTCAATATTTTTGTTCTTATTTATATCGCTTCCTTGAATTTGAAAACCTTTTGCCTTCATAATCAATGCGAGACCACTCATACCTATTCCACCGATACCTACAAAATGGATAATCTCTTTTTTAGCTAATTCAATTTTCATTAATAGTTTCCAATATTTTTTGGTTTATATCATCCCATGAGTTTTGAAAATTATGTTTTTCTAAATTATTTTTTTTTACATTGTACTCAGACTTACTCATAATTATATGATCTAAAAATTTTTCTAAATTAGCCTCATTAAAGTCTTTTTGACTCATAATCCAGCAACAATCTAAATTTTGGTAAAAATTTGCATTTTCAAATTGATGATTATCTTTTGCTGAAACTAGAGGAATTGTTAGAAATGGTTTATTCATAGTTGATAATTCTGCTAAAGTCGATGCACCGGCGCGCGTAATACATAGGTCTGATTGATTTATTAAATCTGCTAAATTTTCCTCAAAATCAAAAATGGTATTTTCAATTCCAGCCTCATCATAAATATTCTTTAAATTGTCAATATTACTTTTATGAGTTTGTTGAATGATTTTAATTTTATTTTTTTTTGACAAATTTACGATAACATTTTTTACTACATTATCAAAAATCTTCGCTCCTTGACTACCACCAATAACTAAAAGACAGAATACATTATTTTCTGTTTTAATTTCTCTTTTCTCATAAAAATTCCTTTTAACTAGTGGGGAAATTACCTGAATTTTATTTTTAAATTTTTCAGGAAAGTTTTTTAAATTTTCTGTATAAGTAAAAATTTTATTACAAAAACCCAAAAAAAGTCTGTTTGCTCTACCTAAAACAATGTTGGGTTCGAGTAAGTATATTTTTGTTCCTAATAATTTTGCACCAAAACAAACAGGTAAAGACATATATCCTCCTGTTGAAAAAATAATACTAATCTTATTTTTTTTTAATAATAAGACTGTTTTAATCACCAAATAAATTAATTGGAATATTTTAAATATAAAAAATACATCAAGATTTAATTTTGGAGTATTTATTATAACAATATCATTTTTTTTACTATCTAGATATTTCAATCCTCTTAAATCAGTAGAAATAAAAACATTAAAATTTGATTGCAAATGTTCACTTAGAATTTTTGCTGGCACTACATGTCCTCCTGATCCTCCTGTTGAGATTAATATATTTTTCATTCAATTATTTTTCTTTTTGTTAAATTCAAAATTATACCAGACATAATAGAAATACTTATAATTGATGACCCCCCATAACTTAAAAATGGTAAAGTCATCCCAGTAGTTGGAAATAATCTGATATTTACTCCTATATGAATCATTGCTTGCATAAGTATTAAGCTAATAGATCCCGTTAGTATAAGTTTGATTTTTTTATCATTTTCTTTGTAAACTTTTTTTAGAACTGAAAATATCAATATTAGGTAAGTTAATAAAATTAGCATTATGAATATTACTCCAAACTCTTCTGAAATTACTGAAATAATATAGTCAGTATGAGCTTCAGGGACTCTGTTTTTTAATGTTCCCTCTCCAATACCTTTTCCAAAGAAACCTCCACTCACTATAGCTTCTAATGCTTTATCTGATTGAAAGTTATGAGTACCCGTTTCAGGGTTAAAAAAAGAAAATAATCTATCTTTTATGTATTTAAATTGTGGAAGGTAAATTATGATAAATGCTATTGCGGTTAAAGAGATAAAAAAAACTATGCTCAAAAAAAATATACTAATACCAGAAATAAAAATCAAAACTAACCAACTAAAACCGATTAAAAGAGTCTGACCAATATCTGGTTGAAGTATCAAAAGACCCGATATCAATATAGTTAACAAAAAAGATAATAAGTATTTCAAATTAAAATTAGTATATTTTTGAGAGCAAATTATCATACTCATTATCACTATTAAAAAAGGCTTTACAAACTCAATAGGTTGTATTCTTGGCAATACCAACAAATCAATCCATCTCTTGGAACCCTTAATCTCTACTCCAATTATAGGAACCAGGAACAACAAAACTAATGATAAACAGAAAAATATGAGTGAAATTCTATAAATTTCTTTTTCAGGTAAAAAAGATAAAATAAAAATTAAAAAAAAGCCAAAAAAAACAAAAACTGTATGTTTAAAAAAAAAGAAATAATTATTTGTATCTAATTTATCAGATGCAATTAGGGAAGTTGATACTAGTGAGAAGAATAAACCTGCCAAAAATAAAATTAAGATCAATGATAGAATAGGTTTATCAATACTTTTCCACCATTGATAAAAAGAAATATAACTAAATAATTTTTCTTTCATTAATATATCTTTTTATCAACTTATTAAAATATGAGCCTCTTTCCTCAAAATTTTTAAAACTATCAAATGATGCAGAAGCTGGACTAAATAAGATTGTATTATTTGAGTGTTTCTTTTTATGAATATTCTTAAAAATTGCTGATACTGCAAGATTTAAATTTTTAAAACTTTTAAGTTCTGCATTTTTCTTTAAATCTTTTGAGAATTTTTTAAAGTTTTTGCCAAAGACATAAATCCTGATATTCTTAAAATATTTTTTTGATAACGATATTTTGTCATCTTTTTTTGGAATACCACCAATTAACCAATGAATATTCTTGTACATTTCTAATAATTCTTTTGAAGAAGAATAACTTGTTGATTTAGAATCATTAATGATGATTAATTTATTTTTGTTATAGATAATTTTCTGCCTATAATTCAATCCTTTGAATTTATTTACGCTTTCTAATAATTTATTTGGTTTTACATTAAATTTTTTTATCATTTCTAAAACAAATGAGAGATTTGCTTGATTTGATCTTGATAAAAAATATTTGTTTCTAATTTTTTTCAAAATTAAATTGTTCAATTTTGTATCTACATTTACCAGTTTTAATTTAGGCTTTATTGTTTTAATTCTTTTTTGGATTAAATGATCATTTTTATTTACAAATCCAATTGCTCCTCTTTTTCGATTATTAAAAATTTTAAATTTTGCCTCTATATAATTTTTTATATTACCATGTCTTTCCAAATGATCTGGCGCAATATTAAGGATAGCGGCAAATTTTGATGAAAAAATTTTACTATATTCTAATTGGTAGGATGAAGCCTCAATAACGAAAATTGTTTTTTTTGAGATCTTATTTATAGATAGTATTGGTGTACCAATATTACCCACTAACCTAACGTCTTTTTTTTGATCTTTTAAGATATCATATAGAAGTTTGCATGTGGTGGACTTTCCGTTTGTGCCAGTTATTGTTAATGAGACATTTTTATAAAATGAGTAAAAAACATCTAGATCTGTATAGATATTCTTATGTTTTTTTTTGAGTAAATTTTTTAACTTACATTTTTTTATATCAATTCCTGGACTTAATATAATTATATCAAATTTGGTTTTGAATAATTTTTTAAAATTGAGAGTTTTTTTTTTAATCGACTTATTTATTTTAAGATTCGGGTTATCGTCAAATAAATAAACATCATTTTTATTTCTTAAAAAATTGAACGATGAGAGGCCACTTTTTCCTAATCCATAAATTAAAATTTTTTTATTAAAGAAAATTTGTGAATTATCACTCATTATCTTAGTTTTAACGTAGCAAGTCCTATCATCGCTAAAATAATAGAAATTATCCAAAATCTAATTACAACTGTTGATTCAGGCCAACCTTTCTTCTCAAAATGATGATGGATTGGCGCCATTTTAAAAACTCTTTTACCAGTAAGTTTAAATGATATTACTTGCACAATCACTGAAACTGCTTCAAGAACAAATAAACCTCCAGTAATTGCTAAAACTATTTCATGTTTTGTTATTATACCAACTGCTCCTAGAGAGCCACCCAAAGACAAAGATCCAGTATCTCCCATAAAAATTTTTGCTGGAGGTGCGTTGAACCATAAAAAGCCTAAGCAAGAGCCAATGATTGCTCCACAAAAAATTGAAACTTCCCCAGTTCCCTCTATGTAAGGAATTTGTAAATAATTTGAGAATACAATGTTTCCTGTAAAATAACTTATAAATGCAAAACAAGCTGCTACAAGTATTACTGGTACCGTAGCTAAACCATCTAATCCATCAGTAAGATTTACTGCATTTGATGAGCCAATAATCACAAATATTGAAAAAGGAATAAAAAACCATCCAAGATTAATGATAAGGTTTTTAAAAAAAGGAAAATATAAATTTGTTAAATCTTGATAGTCGTTAAAGTAAACATATAAACTCACACCAATTATTGCTAGTATTATTTGAAGAGTTAATTTTAACTTTGATGAGATACCTGAAGAGTTACTATGCTTTATTTTTTTATAATCATCGAATGCCCCAAGCACACCAAAAGAAATAGCGATATATAAACAAAATAAAACATTTAAATTCGATAAATCAGCCCAGAATAGTACTGATATTAACAAACCAATCAAAATAATTACCCCACCCATAGTCGGAGTTCCTATTTTCTTGACTATATGATCTTCTGGACCATCATTACGGATAGGATTTAAAATTTTTTGTTTTGAAAAAAATTTTATAAAAGTTCCACCAATAATTAAAACAATAATTAATGAAGTAAAAAAAGATAAACCAGTCCTAAATGTTAGATATTTAAATACATTTAAAAAACTGAAATTATCAATAAAATTTAGTAAAAATTGATAAAGCATTTAATTTAAACCCTTCAAGCTATTTACTATACTGTTGAAACCTGTCGCATTTGAGGCTTTAATCATTAAATAATCATTATTATTAAAATCTTTCTTAATTAATTCAAAAATTCCTGATTTATTTTCTAAAATTCTTCCTCTTTTTACTTTCACAATATTATCGAATATTTCTCTTACCATTTTTCCCATAACAAATACTTTATCAATATTTGTCTGATTTATTAAAGGAACTATTGATTGGTGAAGTTTTTTTGAATGTGAACCAAGTTCCATCATATCTCCAAGCAAAAGATATTTACGATATTTTTTTGTATCTATATTGTCATAATTTTTTAAGGCTGATTTTAAAGATAGAGGATTAGAATTATAACTTTCATCAATTAAGTTTATTTTTTTGTTACCTATCTTTATTGTAGAATGATCTCCTCTTCCTTCTGGACTTCTAAAATCTAAGAAAATT